>JAEWNU010000110.1 GCA_023456995.1 Bacillota bacterium | reverse complement strand
CTCCACCACAGTCTGGGATCGGTTTGGCGTGCGAATTTCTAATCTGCTCACTAAAACACTTCCTCTTACGAATAATTCCTTCAGCCTAATATTCTCTTGTACGCGGGAACTAATTAATTTTATCATAAACGTCTTATTTTAATCTTGTCAATATTACGAAGATCGTTTTTACCGCTTTATAAAAGAATGTGTTAGAAATCCCAGAAAAAAGGTCCAAAACAGCACCGCTTTTTAGAGCTCTGCGGCATACAACGGTTGAAATCTCAACTCAATCATACTATAATGAGCACAGACTGATCGTTAATTATAAGACTAACAGGGAGGATATTCCAAGATGGGCTTTCAAGAATTATATCAAAGCAAGCTGACAAGCGCCGAAAAAGCAGTCAGCGTTATTAAATCCGGCGATTGGATTGATTACGGCTGGACAACTGGCCACCCGGTTGCACTCGATAAGGCGCTGGCGGCACGCATGAACGATTTAACTGACATTAAAATTCGCGGCGGTATCTGCATGTGGGTTCCCGAGATTTTCAAAATCGAAGACCCCAAGGCACATTTCTGCTGGAATTCTTGGCATATGGGCGGTATTGAGCGCAAAGCCATAGACAGCGGTTTTGCATTTTATGCGCCGATTCGTTACGCCGAGTTGCCCCGCTACTATCGCGAGAATATCGTCCCCGGCGACGTTGCGATGTTCCAGGTAGCCCCGATGGATAAGCATGGTTACTTCAATTTTGGCCCGAATGCCTCTCATATGAAGGCAGTCTGTGAGACTTCTAAGATCGTCATTCTCGAAGTCAATACAAATATGCCCCACTGCTTTGGCGGTGCGGAAACGGAAATACATATCTCGCAGGTGGACATGGTGGTCGAGGGAACCAATCCGCCCATCGCTGAAATGGGAATTTCAGCGGCCACCGAGGTTGACGAAGCAGTCGCCAAGCTCATCGTTGAACAAATCCCCAACGGAGCCTGCTTACAGCTTGGAATCGGCGGTATGCCCAACGCCGTCGGCTCGATGATTGCACAATCCGACCTCAAAGATCTTGGCGTGCACACCGAAATGTATGTCGATGCCTTTGTCGATATCGCCAAGGCTGGCAAGATTAACGGGTCCAAAAAATCCATTGACCGCGGACGTCAGGTGTATGCCTTCGCAGCCGGTTCTAAAAAACTGTACGAATATATCGACCAGAATCCGACCCTTATGGCAACTGGCGTTGATTACACAAACGATTCCCGTCAGGTTGCGCAGCTTGATAACTTTATGTCCATTAATAATGCTGTGGATATTGACCTGTTCGGACAGGTAAACTCTGAATCTTCGGGCATCCGCCACATTAGCGGCTCAGGCGGACAGCTTGACTTTGTGCTGGGCGCCTACCTCTCTAAGGGTGGCAAAAGCTTTATCTGCTGCTCTTCTTCCTTCACTGATAAAAACGGTGTGCTGCACTCGCGCATTCTGCCCACTCTCAACCCCGGCTCAATTGTCACTGATACCCGTACCTGCACCCACTACCTTGTCACCGAATACGGCAAGGTTTGCTTAAAGGGCCTCACCACTTGGGAGCGCGCCGAAGCCATCATCTCAATTGCGCACCCGCAGTTCCGCGAAGAGCTGATTCGCGAGGCGGAAAGACTGAAAATTTGGAGAAAATCCAACCGCTAAACCCTACCATTAACTGACTAACGGCTCTCGATCGGTGAACACTGTTTGAGGGCCGCTTAATTTTGTGCAATCCGCTCTTAATCCTTGAATTTTCTTGATGCCCTTGCCAAAATAACCAATTATTCAATTAAAATTTAGAAATTATCACAACGAACACATTCACCTAATTATGATTGCTTTCTACAATATTTTTGTATGGTTTAACAAAACTTCGTTGTCGTGTTAGAAAATTAACAAATATGCTTGCATTCCTCATAACCGCGTGTTAATGTTATAACGTTGTAATTGTATCAAGGTTATAGTTTTGCCTTTTTTCAATTATATTCACGCGTCCCATTGAAAACCGCCGAGCAAAATCACCATGCTCGCCGCGTTTTACTCTATTATAGGAGGAGAAAACAATATGGACTTTGTACTGAGCAAAGAACATCAAATGCTCCGCAAAATGTATCGCGACTTTGCGGAAAATGAAGTTAAGCCTTTAGCAGAAGAGGTCGACGAGAAGGAGATGTTCCCGATCGAGACCGTCAAGAAAATGGGCAAGCTGGGCATGATGGGTGTTTACTTCCCCAAGCAGTACGGCGGCGCTGGCGCCGACGTGTTGTCCTATGCCATTTGCGTTGAAGAGCTTTCTAAGGTTTGTGCAACAACCGGCGTTGCCGTTTCTGCCCACACTTCGCTCTGCTGCGCACCTATTTTTGAGAACGGCACCGAAGAGCAGAAGATGAAGTATCTTCCCAAGCTTTGCAGCGGCGAGTGGATTGGCGCATTCGGCTTGACCGAGCCGGGCGCAGGCACCGACGCTTCCGGCCAGCAGACCACTGCCGTGCTTGATGGCGACCACTATGTTCTTAACGGCTCTAAGGTTTTCATCACGAACGCCAGCTATGCTGATGTGTTTGTTGTTATGGCAATGACCGACCGCAGCAAGGGCAACCACGGCATTTCCGCTTTTATTGTTGAGAAAACCTTCCCCGGATTCTCTGTCGGCAAGCACGAGAGAAAGATGGGCATCCGTGGTTCCTCAACTTCTGATCTGATTTTTGAAGACTGCATCGTCCCCAAGGAAAACCTCCTGGGCAAAGAGGGCCAGGGCTTCAAGATTGCTATGAAGACCCTCGACGGTGGCCGTATCGGTATCGCTTCTCAGGCGCTGGGCATTGGCGAGGGCGCTATTGATGAAGTTATCAAGTACACAAAAGAGCGCATCCAGTTTGGCAAGCGTATCTCACAGTTCCAGAATACTCAGTTCCAGATTGCCGACATGCACACCCGCATGAAAGCCGCGCAGTATCTGGTCTATTCCGCTGCCATCAAGAAGGAAGCACATGAGCCCTACG
>JAEWNU010000109.1 GCA_023456995.1 Bacillota bacterium | reverse complement strand
ATGTTCGGTTTATTACCGGCGATAAGGGCGTCTTGGTTTACTGGCAGACGAAAGGCGGCAAGGGTTGGCGGCTCGACGTCGCCGATGAGCTTCCCGACAGCTTTCTTGACCGAATCCGCACTGCCGTCAAAGCTACCGATCCCGACGCTTTCCTTTTGGGCGAAGTCTGGGAGGATGCCTCCAATAAAATCAGTCAGGGGCACCGGCGGCGCTACCTGTTGGGGCAGCAGTTGGACAGCGTCATGAACTACCCCTTCCGCAGTGCTATTATAGATTTTGCGTTAAGCGGAAATTCCGCACAATTTGAAGATGAAATTCTAACGATTCTTGAAAATTATCCCCAGCCCGCCATTGACGCGGCCATGAATATGCTTTCGACCCACGACACGGTGCGCATTCTAAACGCATTAGTCGTGACGCACCCCATAGAAGAAACACACAAAGCCAGCTACACGCTTTTAAAGCAAGAATATGAAGCCGGAAAGCGCCGTCTAAAAGCTGCCGCGTTTCTGCAATTCACCCTCCCCGGCGTCCCCAGTATCTACTATGGTGATGAGGTTGGATTAACCGGGTTTGAAGACCCTTTTAATCGAGGCTGCTACCCTTGGGGGCAGGAGGATGATGACCTGCTCACCTTTTTCAAGGCTCTTTCGGCCTTTCGCAAAAGCAGACGAGACGACTTTACCGCCGGTTTTTCTCTCGTGCTGGCAAACGCAGGACTTTTCGCCTTCCATCGGGGAAATACACTATGTGTAACACATTTTGGCAAAGAGCCTCAGCGTATGGCGTTAGCACTATCTCCCATGATCTTATTTTCGGGTGGGGCAGTCTATCTGGAGGGGGCGACGCTTCTGCTTGAACCCGAAAGCTTCGCCGCACTAAAGATGGCGGACTGACGAACTAGAGCAACCCTGACCTAGCCTAACCCATAGGAAAGGAATGAGCAACATGTTTCATATCAGTGAAGAAATGCTGCGGGAAAACCTGATTACCAAGCTGGAAACCCATATGGCCAAGGGCGTAGAGGACGCAAGCCCCAAAGATATGTACCAGGCCCTCTCTCTACTGGCTAAGGATTATATTGTAAAGAACTGGCTAAAAACTAACAAATATTATCGACACCACGATATCAAGCAAGTCTATTATTTTTCTCTTGAATTTCTTCTGGGGAAAATGCTGCCCAAGCATCTGGATAGACTGGGACTCACCGAACAGGCAAAACAGGCGCTTTCAGAACTTGGCTTTAACTTAGAAGACATTATGGCCTACGAGCCGGATTACGGTCTTGGAAACGGCGGTTTAGGTCGTTTAGCTGCTTGTTTTATGGACTCGTTAGCATCCTGCTCGTTTGCTGGTCACGGCATTGGTATTCGTTATAAACACGGCCTTTTTAAGCAAAAGATTATCAACGGTTATCAGGTAGAGGAAGCGGACGATTGGTTGGAAAATGAAAACCCGTGGGAAATCATCAAGACCTCCGATACCGTGGAGGTGCCGTTTTACGGCAATGTCAGGGAAGAATACCGCAATGGACGGATGATCTTTGTCCACGAAAATTATCAGACGGTGCTCGCTATTCCCTATGATATGCCCATGGTGGGTTATGACAATGAAGTTGTCAACACGCTGCGCCTTTGGAGTGCCGAACCCAAAGACGGCGACTTCGATTTTCAGCTTTTTAGCAAGGGAGACTACGCCAGTGCAGTGGCTTACCGCCAGTCGGTACGCGCTATTTCAGATGTGCTTTACCCCGACGACTCGCAGTTTGACAATCGGGTGCTTCGCTTAAAACAGCAGTATTTCTTTGTCTGTGCCGGCATTGCCAATATCCTGAGCGATTACTGCAAAAAGGGGCGCAGTATCATGGAGCTGTCCCAATATATTTCCATTCACATCAATGACACGCACCCCGCTCTGGCGGTTCCGGAGCTGATGCGGGTGCTGTTGGATATTCACGGTCTAGACTGGGATACTGCGTGGAATATTACCCGAAATGTCATTTCCTACACCAATCATACCGTCATGCCCGAAGCGCTGGAGGTTTGGCCAAAGGATATTTATCAAAGGCTCTTGCCCCGCATCTATCAAATTACCCACGAAATTAACGAGCGTTTTTGTCATGAGCTGTGGCAGGTTTATCACTATGATCTCGACAAAATATCGCGCATGGCGGTGGAGGCCGACGGCTATATCAGAATGGCTCACATGGCCATTGTGGGCAGCCACAGCGTCAATGGCGTGGCTCAGGTACATTCACAGCTGTTAAAAAGCCAACTTTTTACCGATTTTTATAAGACTTATCCGGACCGCTTCAACAACAAAACCAATGGCATTACCCACCGCCGTTGGTTGATGACCGGAAACCCACGCCTAACTACACTGCTCAGCGATGCAGCTGGCCTCAACGTTGCAACAACACCCACTCGCCTTACTGAGATTGTCCAGAAAGGACTTGAAAAAGACGAGGGCTTTTTAAAGGCGCTAGCCCGTGTTAAGGCAGAAAACAAGGCGGAGTTTGCTGATTTCTTGAAGAAGGAACACGGCTTTTCGGTTGACCCAGCCTTTCTGTTCGATTTTCAGGTCAAGCGAATTCACGCCTATAAACGCCAGCTATTAAACGCCCTCAAAATTTTGGACCGTTATTGGGCGATCAAGGAGGACGGGCGCACCGATTTTACGCCCACAGTGTTTTTCTTTGGCGGGAAAGCGGCACCGGGTTATGCCTATGCCAAGAACATCATTAAGCTGATTCATTCCATCGCCACGCTGGTCAACAACGATCCCGCAGTCAGCTCTTTGATGCAGGTGCTGTTTTTAGAAAATTACAATGTGTCCTTGGCTCAGCGGATCTTTCCCGCCGCCGACATCAGCGAGCAGATTTCCACCGCCGGTACCGAGGCATCCGGCACCGGAAACATGAAGTTTATGCTAAACGGTGCGCTAACTTTAGGAACGATGGACGGCGCTAACA
>JAEWNU010000108.1 GCA_023456995.1 Bacillota bacterium | reverse complement strand
AAATCCGTGGTTTTTTATTAATAAAAATAGACAAAGATTGAATAATTTGATAGAATCGATGTATAACCTTTCCCAAAGTGAGATTCTAAATCGCGCAGAGCCTGTTTCACAACGGGCCGCCTTGCTCGATTCCCTAAGCCCGCTCCGGGTTTTGGCCCGTGGATATTGCATTGCGACAAAAGACGGCCGCCCTGTTATGTCCGCTGGACATTTACAAAAGGGCGATAATATCACGCTTCGGCTGCACAAGGGCAGTGCCGCGGCTGTTATTCAAAGCATTGCCACAGAAGGAGAAAATCTATGACCTTTGAACAGGCGCTTGCCCGCTTGGATGAAATCACCGTGCTGCTGTCAAACGGCAGTACCAGCCTTGAGCAGTCGCTGGCACTTTATGCCGAGGGTGCAGGGCTAATAGATAGTTGTACAAAGCAGCTAAATGAAGCCAAAACAAAAATAGAAAAGCTTTTTCCCGAGAAAGAGGGCTCAAGCGATGCGATTTGAGGATGAATTTGCCGCAACCAGAGCGCAAATTGAAAACGCTCTGGAGCATTATACCGAATATGCAAAAGACATGATGCAGGCTCCCGTGATGGAAGCCATGCGGTACAGCCTATTAGGTGGCGGTAAGCGAATCCGTGCGGTGTTGGCGGTTGAAGTCTGTAAGGCCTTTGGCAGACCCGGCGAGCTGGCCATGCCCGCTGCCTGCGCACTGGAGATGATTCACGCCTATTCATTGATACACGACGACCTGCCTTGTATGGACGACGACGACATGCGCCGCGGCAAGCCCTCAAACCATAAGCAGTTTGGCGAGGGGTTGGCGGTGCTGGCAGGCGACGGCCTGTTGACACTCGCCTTCGAGGTGGCGTCGAGCGAAGAGAACCAAAGTTTGTTAGGAGCCGACTGCGCACTTAAAATTGTTCGCACACTCTCACAGGCAGCGGGGGAATACGGTATGCTGGGCGGTCAGGTCATCGACGTTCTAAGTGAGGGGAAATCGCTCACATTACCTGAACATCACAACATGGTGGCGATGAAAACCGGGGCACTACTTTGTGCCGCGGTACATTGTGGTTGTATTGCTGCTGGCGCTTCAGTTGAACAGACTGGACAGGCGCTAGCCTTTGCCAAAAAAATCGGGCTGGCTTTTCAGATTACTGACGATATTCTCGATGTAACTGGTGACAGCGCCATGCTGGGCAAAAACACTGGCAGTGATGAAAAAGCACAAAAGGTCACCTTTGTTTCTCTGATGGGCTTAGGTGCTGCACAAAAAAAGGCGGATGAGCTATTTATAAGCGCACAGCAAGATCTGGTCGGCCTGTTCCCTGCGAACACGTTCCTTCCTGCGTTGACTGAATTGTTGGCGCGCCGCAATGCATAAATGTATTCTCCATAAAAGGAAGTTAATGACATGCCAATTATTCAGGTTCTTTGCAGCAATCCACTTGTCAATATTTGTGCTGTAGCGTGGTTTGCCGCACAGGTAATCAAAACGCTGCTACACTGGTTTTTTCACGGTAATTTGAGATTAGAGCGCATGACAGGTTCGGGCGGCATGCCCAGCTCGCATTCTGCGCTGGTGGTTTCGTTGACCATCGGCATGGCGCGTGTCGAGGGGTTTGTTTCACCAGTATTTGCCTTGACCCTTGCCTTTGCCGCAGTAGTGATGTATGATGCGATGGGCGTGCGGCGGGCCGCCGGCGAACAGGCTAAAACTATCAACTGGCTGCTGGGGAGCTATAAAGATTTCTGGGATGTCTTAAAGGCCCATCCATTATTGGATTTTGACGACGATGAGGAAATCACGCCACAGAAAAACGCGACCGATGAGACAATTCAGGATAATACCCTCGCGGAAGAAACGGTTTCTGAGCAGGACCGCAAAGCTCTTAAAGAATATCTGGGACACACACCGCTGGAAGTTATTGCGGGTGCGCTTCTTGGTATACTTATTGCAATGATCTATCCGTTATAATAAAAATTTTAAGGGGTATGACATGTCTTCAAAACGAATTTTAGATCTGTCTGGCAACCCTCAGGGATTGCGACAGCTTTCTGTCTTTCAACTCAAACTTCTTTCTGAAGAAATAAGGGCTGAGCTGGTGAATACTGTTTCGCGGACCGGGGGGCATTTGGCCTCCAATCTCGGCGTTGTGGAGCTGACACTGGCGCTGATGTACTGTTTCGATGTTTCCAATGATAAAATTGTATGGGACGTTGGCCATCAATGTTATACCTATAAACTACTGACTGGCCGTTTAAGTCGTTTTAATACGCTCCGGCAGGAAAACGGCATCTCTGGTTTCCCAAAAACCGAAGAAAGCCCCTATGATAGTTTTATTGCGGGGCATGCCAGTACGTCGATTGCCGCAGCCTATGGGCTTAAACGCAGTATGACGCTGCAGGGCAAAAGCAGCCACGTGGTTGCCGTCATTGGGGACGGCTCACTGACTGGTGGTATGGCTTACGAGGGTTTAAATAACGTCGGAAAAAGCGGCGAAAACCTCATTATTATTATTAATGATAACGAAATGGCCATCTC
>JAEWNU010000107.1 GCA_023456995.1 Bacillota bacterium | reverse complement strand
GATGCTGATATCAACCGAATCAACACCACCATGCGCCAATATCTTGATAAACGTCTGCTGGTGGATATCGGTGAGACCTTTGTCTATTTGCGCCGCAGAACCAGTGCCGGCGTTCGCCAGGGGCTTGTAGTTGCACTGGATTTAGACCAGTACGATTACGCTAAGGATGCAAAGTCGATGATACGCGCGACCGAAGGCACCATTGTCGACCGTCTCCCCCCACGCATTAAAATCCGCAGAGGTGCGCCGCTTGAAACACCGCATATTATGGTGCTCATCGATGACCGCGAAAACCGTTTAATGAGCCTTTTAGCTGATCAGAAAGAGGCGTTGGAGTGCCTGTATGATTTTACGCTGATGAAAGGTGGCGGGCACAGCACGGGTTATCGCGTTGACGACCCATCACTGCTTCTTGAAATCGCCCGTATTTTAAAGGAACTTAAAATGCAGGGCGGCGACAATTTTCTTTTTGCAATGGGAGATGGTAACCACTCCTTTGCAGCCGCCAAGGCCTGTTGGGAAGAGATTAAGCTTACCCTCTCACCCGAAGAGCGCGAAAAACATCCGGCCCGATATGCATTAGCGGAGTTGGTGAACCTCTATGACCCGGCATTAAAATTTGAGCCGATTCACCGGCTGCTTTACGATGTGGACCCCGCTGCCGTCCAGCGTGAATTAGGCTTTGATGCAGCGAATCCTCCAGATGCGCAGGTATTGCAACCAAAGCTGGATGATTGGCTGCGGGTTCATCCCGAAGCAGAGCTGGAATATGTACACGGGGAGCGGGAATGCCGCGAATTAGGTAATAACCCCGACCGGTTGGCGATAGTCTTCCCTGAATTTGATCGTGATTCACTTTTTGAGGTGGTACGCCAAAATGGCGCATTTGTGCGCAAAAGCTTTTCGATGGGCGAAGCGCGTGATAAACGCTACTACCTTGAATGCCGAAAAATTAAATAAACATCAACAAAAGACCACCGTAACTATTGCGGTGGTCTTAAACTTTGAATTGTAAAAGTTTGTTGGTAATAAAGAAAAGTTTCAAACTGTGTAAGAATAGTATGGACTTTCCTAATTATAACAAAACAGTTTGCATTTACCGTTTGAATATCAAACCCCACACAAAAACAAAAGGCCTGCCGAAAATATCGACAGGCCTTAAGGCTATTGTTTAGTGTGACTCTAACTCTGCGAGGCTGATAATACCTTTATCGAGCGCGTTTGCACGTAGTGCAACATATAGCTCTGCTTGCGTGGTATTATAATAGGGACACACAAACAGGATGCCGATACCTAGCGCGAGAATGCCGACCAGAAACCAGCCGAAAAACGAAAGAGTTAGGATAAACATGCGCCATTTGTGTCCGTGGGTCATGCACATCGACATTTCAATTGCGCGGCTCGGTGGTATACTGGGATTTTCCGCCAGCAAAAAGGGCACCATAGCGTACGAATAAGATTTAATAATTCCGGGGATAAGCAGCAGAAGAGACCACAGAAAGATATAAATATTACGCAGAAGCATGGTCGTCACAACATTGCGATATCTTCCACCGGTAAAGCCACGCGTAATATTTTCTAGCCTAAACCGCATTTGGGTTGATTCTAGAAAATAATGCTGAGCACCCACTTCAAGTGGACCAATAACAAAAATGGAAATTAAAAACGAGGCAATTGTTAACGAAAACAGCATGCCGAAAAGCATTGTTATAACAGGCAACGATAAAAACCAATCAATGCCCGGAGAAAAACTTTCGAAATCGCTTTGATTGTAATTAAATGAAGCGATGCCGTTATTGGAAACCAATATCAAAATAAAACTGACCAAAAAAGCTTTCCAATAAGAAACCCTTAGCACCGCCTTGGCATTTTCTTTTAACTGACATCTGTTCCACATTGTCAATCACCTCATAAACATTTCTGCCAGTATATCACAAAATGGCATTTACAGCAAGATACGAGGTTTTACAACAACAGGTAACCAAGTGCCATCAATAGCATTTTGTTGTCTTTATGTTCGTTAAAAATGGCCCACATGACAAGTAAAATGACCAGCTTTTCGCCGTCGATTCCGAAGCTTTCCATAAGGTTGGAAAGGGGCTCAGAAACCGATGAAATGGTACTTTGAAGTGTTTCGCCCAGTCCGCTGACCGAGTCGCCCAGCCCCTGCCTACGCAGCAAATCCAAAAGGCCTGATCCGCCGGAGCGTGGTGCATTTTGATTCATGCCCTGCGCGTTACCTCTTTGCCCACCCATGGAAGAAGCGTTGCCCTGATTCTGTGGGCCGGATTGGCGCCCACCACCAAAAAGATGCGACAGAATATTATTGGGCTGTGAGAAACCTGATTGTCGCTGCGGCCCCGGCTGCTGCATATTGCTCTGGGGCGGGACGTTTTGCTGAGGGGTACCTTGTTGCATATTATTTTGTGGCGGTATGTTTGACTGGGGCGGGCGTCCATGCGGCGCTTGCTGCTGAAATTGCTGCTGCACCCCAAACGGTGCTGGCTGTGATTGAGATTGAGATTGCAATGACGGGCCGGAT
>JAEWNU010000106.1 GCA_023456995.1 Bacillota bacterium | reverse complement strand
TGGTTCGCCTAAACGCGTTTTTTGAAAAACAGTTTATTGACGAGATGACAGGGATCGGTCGTCAGAACGATCTTTCAACTAAGGAGTAGGCTTTATGAGCTTTTCAATTCTTTCAACGGGCCGGGCCTTGCCCAAACGTATTCTAACCAATGATGAGCTGTGCAAATTTGTGGATACTACCGACGAGTGGATCTATACTCGAACCGGCATCAAACAGCGCCACATCTGCATGGAGGAGTCTCTCACTGATATTGCAGTGGCTGCTGCTGAAAAGGCGCTGCAACGTGCAAATTTGACCGCTGGAGACATCGATCTGATCCTTTGTGCGACTATCAGCGACGATTACATCACTCCTTCCCTCGCCTGCAATGTGCAAAGCCGTATCGGGGCCGATTGCCCTGCCTTCGGTGTCAATGCAGCCTGCTCAGGTTTTTTGTACGCGCTGGATGTTGCCGCCGGCTACTTTGCCAGAAAAAAGGTGCGCCATGTATTGGTCGTCGCGGCCGAAGCTATGAGCCGCCTGCTTGACTGGCGTGACCGTTCAACCTGCGTGTTGTTTGGCGACGGTGCAGGCGCAGTAATACTGGGCGAAGGTGACGGCCTGCGTTCGCTTTCGCTGACGGCAAAGGGCGACGTCGAGGTGCTCAATGTTCCCAACATCAAAGGCAACCTTCCCGATCGCATTCCCGATGATTCGGAGCCTTATGTCTCAATGAACGGGCAGGGCGTATTCAAATTTGCAGTCAACGCCATGTGCAACGGTCTACGCAATACCATTGCCGACGCGGGATTACAGGAATCAGACATCACATGGGTGCTGCCGCATCAGGCCAATTTGCGCATCATTGACTTTGCAAAATCAAAACTCTCAATCGCCCCCGAGCGTTTCTGCATCAACATAGAACGTTATGGCAACACTTCAGCTGCCTGCATTCCGCTACTGCTTGATGAGCTCAATGAAGCCGGAAAACTTAAAAAGGGCGATCTGCTAGCTATGTGCGCTTTCGGCGCGGGGCTAACAAGCGCTTCGGCTGTGCTGCGCTGGGATTGTAAATAGCTGTTCATCGCGCTTTATGACAGCGCGTTTAACATAAAAAACAAATTAATTTTTATTAAAAGGAGAATATTAGCATGAATGAAAATTTTGAAAAGGTAGCAAAGGTCCTTGCGGAGTATAAAGAAATCGACCCCTCTGAAATTACGATAGACACCACCTTTGAAGAGCTTGGTTTTGATTCTCTCGACATCGTTGAAATCGTCATGAACCTCGAAGAGGTTTTTGATCTTGAGCTTGAGATGAACGAGAGCCTTGTCGATGTTAAGAGCCTGATCGCTTACATCGAGTCCCTGCAGGCGTAAGATTATGATGAAAACGCCGCTTTGTGAGCTGCTTGGCATTGAAGCCCCCATCATTCAGGGCGGCATGGCATGGATTGCCGACGCCGAACTGGCTGCCGCTGTTTCAAACGCGGGCGGGCTGGGGCTGATTTCGGCCATGAACGCCGACGCCGAGTGGCTGAGAACTCAAATCAGAAAAGCAAAAACCCTCACCAACAAACCGTTTGGCGTCAACATCATGCTCATGAGTCCGTTTGCAGACCAGGTGGCGCAGGTGGTTGTAGAAGAGCAAGTAAAAGTTGTGACAACAGGGGCCGGTACCCCCGCCAAATATATGCCGATGTGGAAGGAAGCTGGCATTGCCGTGCTGCCCGTCGTTGCCTCGGTCGCCTTCGCTAAGCTGGCCGAGCGCAGCGGCGCCACCGCCGTCATCGCAGAAGGCTGTGAATCAGGCGGCCATATTGGTGAGCTAACCACGATGGCGATCGTACCACAGGTTTGCGACGCCGTTAAAATTCCGGTTATCGCCGCAGGCGGCATCGGTGACGGGCGTGGTGTCGCCGCCGCTCTGATGCTGGGCGCAATCGGCGTACAGATCGGCACCCGCTTTTTAACCGCTCACGAGTGCAATGTACACGCTGTCTATAAAGAGCGTATACTTAAAGCCAAGGACATTGACACGATAGCCACCGGAAAGCGCCTGGGTCACCCAGTACGCTGCCTGAAAACCCCCTTCTCCCGTGAGCTGATGAAGATGGAATCTGATGCAAATGTCTCCATTGAAGCGCTGGAAGCCAAGGGTGTCGGCGCATTGCGCCGCGCTGTACAGGAGGGCGACCTTGAAGGCGGCACCTTTATGGCCGGGCAGATTGCCGGCATGATGAAAAAAGAGCAAAGCTGTGCTGAAATCATTGCCGAAATGATGGATGAGGCCGAGACACTTTTAGGAGGTGCGGGCAAATGGGTAAGATAGCGTTTTTATTTGCCGGTCAGGGCGCTCAGTATTCCGGCATGGGAAAATCGCTTTATGAGACCAGCCCCGCCGCCCGACATGTTTTCGATCTAGCGGATACCATTCGCCCGGAAACCTCAAGTCAGTGCTTTGAGGGCAGCACGGAAGAATTATCCGTCACATTAAATACCCAACCCTGTCTGTTTTGCGTCGATCTCGCCGCTGCCGAAGCTGTCCGCGAAGCGGGCATTACACCCGATGGCGTGGCGGGCTTCTCGCTAGGTGAAGTCGTGGCATTGACTTTTGCGGGCGGATTTTCGGCTGAAAACGGTTTTAAGCTGGTGTGTGAGCGCGCCGCGCTCATGCACGAGGCTTCCGAAGCAAGTCAAAGCGGAATGGTCGCCATCTTAAAGCTTGCCCCTGAAAAGGTCGCAGAAATCTGCGCTCAGGTGGGCGACAGCTACCCTATTAACTTTAACTGCCCCGGTCAGATCGTAGCGGCAACGCTGCGTGACCGTTCAGATGAACTGATTGCTGCCGTAAAGCAAGCGGGCGGTCGAGCGTTAGCTCTGCCGGTAAGCGGCGGATTTCACTCTCCCTTCATGCAGTCTGCTTATGAGGGCCTCCAAAAAGCGCTGGAGCATTATGCTTTTGCGCAGCCCTTGGTGCCGGTGTATGCCAACTCCACCGCATCGCCATATGTCACCCCAGATAAGCAGCTGTTGTCTGAGCAGTTGATCCGTCCCGTTTACTGGCAGAAAACGCTTGAAACCATGGCCGCTGACGGCTACGACACCTTTGTCGAGGTAGGTGCGGGCAAAACCCTCTCGGGCTTTGTCAAAAAAACTCTACCGGACGCTACCGTTGTAAATGTTCAGGATGCCGAATCTCTTGCCGCCGCGCTGGCGGTTCTGAGAGGAGAATGAACCATGCTTAATAATAAAACCGCAATCGTTACTGGCGGGTCGCGCGGAATTGGCCGCGCGATTGCGCTGGAACTGGCTGCGCAAAACGCCAAAGTAGCCATTTTTTACGCGGGCAATGAAACCGCCGCACAAGCCACTGTCGAGGAAGCGCAACGCAATAATAACTTGATAACCGCTGTTCGATGCGATGTTTCAGACAGCGCTGCTACCAAGGCTGCTGTTGATGCCCTTCTCAAAGAGTGGGGGCAGATTGATATTCTTGTTAACTGCGCAGGTATAACACGCGATGGCCCTGTTATGCGTATGAAGGATGAAGATTTCGACTCTGTTATATCGACCAACCTAAAAGGTGCGTTTTTAATGACGCGTCAGTGTTCGGCCGCTATGATGAAGCGCCGCTATGGTCGCATCATCAATATTTCTTCAGTTTCGGGAATTAGCGGCAACTCTGGGCAGGCGAACTACTCTTCTGCTAAGGCAGGTATGATAGGACTGACTAAATCAGTGGCGCGCGAGCTTGCCAGCCGCGGAATAACCTGTAACGCCATTGCCCCCGGCTTTATTGAAACCGACATGACCGCCGCAATGTCAGAAAAAGTCCTTGCGGCCTCGCTCGAAAAAGTACCGATGAACCGGATGGGAACACCGGAAGAAGTTGCCTCGCTCGCTGTTTTTCTTTGCAGTGAGGGTGCAGCCTATATCACCGGAGAGGTCATTCGAATCGATGGTGGCATGTGCATATAACCGCTTGTCCAGTTCGCTTTTGGCAGCTGAAAACGAGGTAAAACGACACTATGTTCAATTTTAACAATCACCAGCTTACCCTGGGCAAATACACTGCGCCCGTCCCTATCGTGCAGGGTGGCATGGGGGTGGGTATCTCGATGTCCCGCCTCGCCTCAGCCGTAGCAAACGAGGGCGGCGTAGGCGTATTGTCAGCAGCGGGTATCGCCATGCTGCGCAAGCCAGCGGAGCGCAATCGTGAGCGCGCCGTTCACGACGGCATTGCAGAAGAAATTGCTGATGCACGCGCAAAAATGACTGCTGAGAACACCGGACTACTGGGCATCAACATCATGAACGTGATGACCGACTTTGCACAGATGGTCAAGACCTCAGCCGAAGCCGGCATCGACGTGATTTTTTCAGGCGCGGGACTGCCGCTGGATCTTCCAAAGTTCTCCCCTTCCGATATTGCGCTGGTGCCCATCGTCTCCTCCGCCAAGGCGGTGAAGATGATTTCGCGCTGGTGGGAGCAAAAATATGCCCGTGTGCCCGACGCTTTCGTGCTTGAGGGACCACTGGCCGGTGGTCATCTTGGCTTTACACAGGAGCAGATCGACGATCCGGCATTCAAGCTTGAAACCCTGATCCCCCAACTGCGCGCCGCGCTAGACGCGCTGGAACAAAAAGCCGGGCGTGCCATTCCACTCATTGCGGGCGGTGGCATTTTCTCCGGAGCCGATATTTACGATATTCTCTCACGTGGGGCTGCGGCTGTTCAGATGGCCACCCGCTTTGTCGCCACCGAGGAATGTGACGCTTCCCCCGCTTTTAAACAGGCGTATATCAATTGCAAAAAAGAGGATATTGTCATTATTAAAAGCCCGGTCGGTCTTCCGGGGCGCGCCATTCAAAACGATTTTTTACAGCGGGCGCTGGATAAAGAAACCTGCCCTAAAAGCTGCCCATGGCACTGCATCTCGTCCTGCACGGTCGAAAACGCCCCTTATTGCATTTCGGCGGCGTTGCTTGCGGCCTGCAAGGGCAAGCTGGAACAGGGCTTTGCCTTTATTGGTGCCAACGGCTATAAAATTGAGAGTATCACCACAGTGCACCGCCTTATTGAAACGCTGCACAAAGAATTTACCGCTGCCGCATCGGCAGGTGTGTAAAAGGAGGAATTTTATGAAGCGCGTTGTTATCACCGGACTTGGCGCAATCACCCCAGTGGGAAACAATGTTGAAACCTTTTGGCAGAATATTACCGCTGGCGTGAGCGGAATAGGCCTCATTACCCACTTTGACACTGCGGATTACAAGGTCAAGGTTGCTGCGGAGGTCAAGGATTTTGATGTCACGCCCTATGTGGACAAAATGGCTGCCAAGCGTCTGGATCTTTTTTCGCAGTATGCCATTGCGGCTGCTCAACAGGCGATGGATGACAGCGGACTTGTTTGTGACCCCGAGCGCTTGGGCGTCTATTTTGGATCGGGCATCGGCGGACTCACCACAATGGTGCGCGAACAGGAAAGGCTCTTGAACAACGGCCCCGGTCGTGTTTCTGCCATGCTGATCCCCATGATGATTTCGAATTTGGCTGCAGGTAACGTCGCCATTCGTTTTAATGCGCAGGGTCCCTGCCTGCCGGTCGTAACAGCCTGCGCCACGGGCAGCAACGCCATCGGTGAGGCTTATCGCGCCATTGCCGACGGTTATGCTGACGCGATTATCGCGGGTGGCACTGAGGCATCGATCACCCCCCTTGCGGTGGCGGGCTTTACGAATTGTATGGCGCTGACCATGAACAGCGACCCCGCTACTG
Organism: Bacillota bacterium; assembly: GCA_023456995.1. Lineage (GTDB taxonomy): Bacteria > Bacillota > Clostridia > Oscillospirales > Ruminococcaceae > Yanshouia. The sequence goes on along the minus strand of JAEWNU010000106.1, from coordinate 3,574 downwards.
CCTGCCGTCCCTTTGATAAAAATCGCGATGGCTTCGTTATGGGTGAAGGTGCGGGCGCGCTTATCATTGAAGAATATGAGCACGCCAAGGCCAGAGGCGCCAAAATCTACGCCGAAGTTTGCGGATACGGCCACACCTGTGATGCACATCACGTCACCGCGCCCGACCCTGAGGCCAAGGGCGCCAGCCGCGCCATCAAGGCCGCACTGTCTCAGGCGCAGATTAGCGACGCTGATTGTGTGTACATCAACGCACATGGCACAAGCACGCCCTTAAACGACAAGAGCGAAACGCTGGCTCTCAAACTGGCTCTAGGCGAGGATTCTGCTAAGAAAGCCGCCATCAGCTCGACAAAGTCCATGACCGGACATATGCTTGGCGCGGCGGGCGCTGTGGAAGCAATTGCATCAGTGCTGGCGCTTCACAACGGATTGATCCCCCCCACCATCGGCTACACCGAGCCTGACCCCGAATGCGACCTTGACTATGTGCCCAATACCGCGCGCAAGGCCAACGTCACACTGGCGGTCTCCACCTCGCTGGGCTTCGGCGGTCATAATGCCTGCCTCGCTTTCCGTAAGGTTAAGGGGTGAGCGCTATGAACCGTGAAGCAATCAAGGCACTTCTGCCCCACCGCGAGCCCATGCTGCTGGTGGACGAAGCAGAGCGCCACGAAGGCCAGCGCGCTACCGGTTGCTACACTGTGCGGGGCGATGAATGGTTTTTACAGGGGCATTTCCCAGGGAATCCGGTTGTACCGGGTGTTGTGCTCTGTGAGATTATGGCCCAGACCTGCTGCGTGTTGTTCGCCGAGGACGCCGTGGGTAAAACACCGTACTACACCGGTTTAGATAAGGTAAAATTCCGCCGCAAGGTGTTGCCGGGTGACACAATTGACATTGATTGTGTCGTCACCAAGCAAAAAGGCCCGTTCTGCTTCGTCAGCGGAAAAGGTACCGTAAACGGAGAGCTGGCGGTTTCTGCCGATTTTTCGTTCGCATTGATGGATTAACACAAAAGGGGTTGGCGTAATCACGCCAACCCCTTTTGTTTGTGCTAAAGTTGAAGTAAAATTGCGGCCTGCACCGGATACATTTTCGGCGCAGACCGTAATATTGGCTCTCAATGTGCAAACTGGCTTTGATAGAGGTTCTTATAAAACCCACCAGCTGCCAATAGCGCCTCATGGTTTCCGCGCTCGATAATTTCGCCATCTTTGATGACGATAATTGCATCTGCATCTTTTATGGTAGAAAGACGGTGCGCAATCACAAACGACGTGCGCCCCTGCATCAGTGTCGTCATAGCGTTCTGAATCAACTGCTCGGTGCGGGTGTCCACAGAACTGGTAGCCTCATCGAGAATAAGAATATCCGGGTCAGCCAACAGCGCGCGTGCAATGGTCAGCAGCTGGCGCTGGCCCTGTGAAATATTGGTCGCGTCCTCACCCAGCTCAAAGTCATATCCCCCCGGGAGCTGGCGGATGAACCGGTGTGCACAGGCTGCCTTCGCAGCGGCAATCACCTCTTCGTCGGACGCATCCAACCGACCGTATCGGATATTTTCCATAATACTACCTTTAAACAGCCAGGTGTCCTGCAACACCATCCCAAAATGGCTGCGCAGTTCTGCGCGTGTCATATCGGTTAGTTCAATGCCATCAATAGTGATACAGCCTTGCTGTGGCTCATAAAAGCGCATCAACAGATTAACCAGCGTTGTTTTGCCCGAACCGGTCGGTCCAACAATAGCCACCCGTTGACCATTCTTAGCCCAAGCCGAAATGTTTTTCAGCACTGGATCGTCACCATATCCAAAGGTTAGCCCTTCAATCCGCACCTCGCCCTTGGCGTTTGCAATCGCTTTGGGCTGCGCGGGGTCGGGCGTTTCCTCCGGTTCGTCGAGCAGTTCAAACACGCGCTCAGCTGCTGCCACAGCTGACTGTAAAATATTCGCGATATTAGCCACCATTGAAACAGGGTGCGAAAACTGTCTTATATATTGAATCATCGCTTGAATATCACCCACCAAGAGCTTCCCAGCAGTGACCATATAGCCGCCGGCAATTGCAACCACAACATAGCCGAGGTTGGTGATAAAGATGATGACCGGCATCATAATACCAGAGCAAAACTGCGCCTTCCACGCGTAGTCATACAGGGTGTCATTAAGCTGAGCAAAATGCTGCTGCGTAGCTTGTTCCCTACCAAAAGCCTTGATCACTTCATGCCCGTTGTAGGTTTCCTCAATATAGCCGTTGAGTTCGCCAAGCGACTTTTGCTGACCCGTAAAAAATTTCTGTGAGAATTTAATCAGCGCTCCTGACAGAATAATGCCCAATGGCATTGCGCCAAGCCCTGCAAGCGTAAGCCACGGGCTAATACTCAGCATTACAACAAAAACCATAATAATGCTTAACAAAGAGTTAAGCGCCTGATTAAGGCTTTGCTGCAACGAGTTTGCAATCGTGTCGATGTCGTTGGTAACACGAGAAAGTGTATCGCCAAAAGAATTTTTATCAAAATAAGACAGCGGTAGGCGTGAGAGCTTCTCGTCCGCACGTTTACGCAGGTCGTACATAGCGCGCTGAGTCAGTCCCGAGAGAATATACTGCACAGCGTAACTCGCCGCGGAAGAGACAAGATACATTGCCGCTATTACTGCCAAAATGCGTCCGACCAACGGCATCGATACACCTGCTCCCGTGCCGGTCAGCACCGCCTGTGTGCCTCTGGCAATCTCGTTAACCGCGCCGGAAAGCACTTTTGGCACCAGTGCGCTAACTGCGGTGGAGGCCACGTTTAACAACAGCACAGCAAAAAGTGCTACAGAATAAGGCTTTAAGAAACCAGACAGTCTCATAAAGCTTCCTTTAAAATTTTTAGCATGCGCCGTTGTCATCATTGGTCTGCCGCCACCGTGACGCCCACCCACAAATAGCTTCTGGTTTTTATTGTTTGTTTCACTCATCATCAATTTCCTCCGCCGAAAGCTGCGATTTAACAATCTCGCGATAAACAGCACAGCTTTTAAACAGCTCCTTATGAGTGCCCAACCCCACCTGTTCGCCGCCGTCCAACACGAGAATCTGATCTGCATTCATCACGGTAGAGACACGCTGCGCCACAATGAGCACTGTAGCGTTACCCATGTCCTTTTGAAGCGCCGCACGAAGTTTGGCGTCGGTTTCAGAATCCAGTGCCGAAAAGCTGTCGTCGAACAGATAAATGCTGGGTCTGCGCACAATGGCTCTGGCAATAGCAAGACGTTGCTTCTGACCACCCGAAAGATTGGTACCGCCCTGCGATATCGGTGCCTGATAACCCTCAGTACGGTCGTTGACAAATTCGCTGGCTTGAGCGGTCTCAACGGCTGCAACCAGTGCATCGTCAGTAGCGTCCGGACAACCAAAACGCAGGTTTTCAGCAATACTCCCTGAAAACAGCATCGCCTTTTGCGGTACATATCCAAGTTTTTCTCGCAAATCCTGCTGGGCATAGTTTCTAACATCCACTCCATCGATGCAAACACAACCCGCTGTGACGTCATAAAAACGTTCCACCAACTTTAGCAA
>JAEWNU010000105.1 GCA_023456995.1 Bacillota bacterium | reverse complement strand
CAGGCCATAAATGCCTTATCATAGGTTTTGCCAGTAGTAAAAGCGTAGGAATTTGTGGCAGCTGCCAGCAACAAAAAAGCTGTTGTAAAGGGGTAACGTGTTACAGCCGAGGTCAGCCCTAATACTTTTTCAGCTAATTTAGGAAAATTTTTCATGGGCGTTCTCCTTTTTACGCGACTAGAGCTTGCCGCCAGTTAAAAGTGTTTAGAGGGGATCTTTTAATGCCAGAATGGAAGGCAAAGAGAACTTTGTGGCAATTTGTATATTTCTATTAATACAAAAAGTATATAATCCCAAACTGGCGTTTTTTGCAATAATTGCGCTGTTATAGTGAATTAACTATATAATGTAATTTTTCCCGCTGTCAAGCCGATATACATCTGTTGAAACGATTCTTTGTTTTTAAGGATTAAAGGCGGCGATTACGTTTTTTTGTTGGCCTGAACAGTTAGATATCATGTAAGAATTGCGCGCATAAATTGTTGATGCAGCGGCAGAGAAAGTGCACCGTAGCTTTTGCCCGAGTCAGGTCTTTTGAGATAACATCACCACTGCCAAAAAAACGATGTGCCTTACCGCATGCTTTTTAATAGCGCGAATATTTCCGGCGCAATTGAAAGCATGAACGTGTGTTTAAGCGTTAGAATAAAAGGAGTTGGCTGTTTTTACAAGGTTATTGCATGAGGGAGACTCAGCGTTTTGAATTAAGCGTAAAAGGTGCTGTGTTTTCTTTGAATTGCCCTTGTTTTTGCACTGTTTCGCTTGACGGATGGCACCGAAAAAGCTAAACTAAAGTGTAATGTCAATGAACACTTGGAGGAAGTGCAATGAACAACAGCGATAAAACTATGGAAAAGATCGTGGCCCTTGCTAAAGGGCGCGGCTTTGTTTATTCCGGTTCTGAGATCTACGGTGGTCTGGCAAACACTTGGGACTACGGCCCGTTGGGCGTCGAACTTAAAAACAATGTCAAGCGCGCATGGTGGAAAAAATTCGTACAGCAGTCCCCATACAATGTGGGGCTTGATTCTGCTATCCTGATGAACCCGCAGGTATGGGTGGCATCGGGGCATGTTGGCGGCTTTTCCGACCCGCTGATGGATTGCCGCGACTGCAAAACGCGTCACCGCGCTGATAAGCTGATTGAAGACCAGACTGGCGTTTCGCCAGAGGGCTGGGACTTTAACCACATGAAGACTTTTGTTGAGGAAAAAGGTGTCAAGTGCCCAGAGTGCGGCAGCACCAACTTTACCGATATTCGCTCTTTCAACCTGATGTTTAAGACGTTTCAGGGCGTAACTGAGGATGCGAAGAGTCAGGTTTACCTCCGCCCCGAGACGGCACAGGGCATCTTTGTAAACTTCTCGAACATTCAACGCACCACCCGCCGTAAGGTGCCGTTCGGCGTTTGCCAGATTGGCAAGAGCTTTAGAAATGAGATCACTCCCGGTAACTTCACTTTTAGAACCCGCGAGTTCGAGCAGATGGAGCTTGAATTTTTCTGCAAGCCCGGTACTGACCTTGAATGGTTTGCCTACTGGCGCAAATTCTGCCACGACTGGCTCTTGAACCTTGGTATGATCAACGAGAACCTTCGCCTACGCGACCATGAGGCCGAGGAGCTATCGTTCTATTCCAAGGCAACTACCGACTTCGAGTTCCTGTTCCCGTTTGGCTGGGGTGAGCTGTGGGGTATCGCCGACCGTACCGACTACGATTTGACCCAGCACCAGAATACCTCCGGCAAGGCGCTCGATTATTTTGATCAGGAAGCAAACGAGCATTATTTGCCCTATGTCATCGAACCTTCGCTGGGTGCTGACCGCGTAACACTGGCGTTTTTGTGCGATGCCTACGATGAAGAGGTTATTGACGCAGAGAAGAATGACACCCGCGTTGTTCTAAGACTGCATCCGGCACTGGCCCCTTATAAGGCCTGTGTACTGCCGCTTTCCAAAAAGCTTTCGGAAAAAGCGATGGACCTTTACAACAGCCTTTCGGAAGATTATATGATTGACTTTGATGATGCAGGTTCCATCGGCAAGCGTTATCGCCGTCAGGATGAAATCGGAACGCCGCTTTGCATCACCTATGACTTTGAGTCGGAAACTGACGGCGCGGTGACAATTCGCGACCGCGACACGATGGAGCAGATTCGTTTGCCCATTGATGAGGTTTCAAGTTATATCAAGGGAAAATTGGCTTTTTAATTAAATATTGATTAATAGCTGTCTCAAAATCAGCTGTTAGCAGTCAAAGTAACGGGGGAATCGTGCAAAAGGGGAAGCAAGGCGCACCGCTGCGGGCATCTGTGCCGCCCGAGGCGTTGTGCAAGGTCACCCTTCTTCGCGAACCCCCGCTTTTGTGTCCGGGCCACAAGCCGCGCTTGTATACTAATGTTCGATGGTATTGGTGTCATGCGAAAAGATGCGGAGACTGCCTGAATTATTGGAAGGGGTAACTGAAGAGTGATGAGACAATCTATTATTACCCGCCGCGCATGGCTGGAAATTGATTTGGACCGTCTGCACTATAATTTAACGCAGCTGCGTGCGCATCTTATGCCCGGCTGTGAGATTTCAGCAGTCGTTAAGGCCGATGCCTACGGACAGGGCGCCGTACCAATCGCGCAATATTTGCAGGAGTATGAGGGGATTACCCGCTTTTGTGTGGCATGCCTTTCAGAGGCGATTGAATTGCGTGAAGCTGGAATTACCGGCGAAATTCTGATGCTGGCCTACACAGCGGCAGAGCTGGCTGGCGAGATATTGAAATACGATCTAACCCAGTCGGTGGCTTCGCCCGAATATGCCCTGGAGCTGAATGAACAGGCACGGCTAGCAGGTGGGATTGTCAAAATGCACATCAAGCTGGATACTGGCATGACCCGTACTGGATTCGACTGTAAAACCCCACAGGATATTGCGCAGATCGCCGAGGCTTACCAGATGCCGAACCTCTCAGCCACCGGCACGTTCAGCCATTTTTCTTCGTCAGATGACGGCAGCGAAGGCGCGGACGAATACTGCCATATGCAGATTGCGCGTTTCAACCAGGCAATCTCCGCGCTGCGGGAACATGGCTGTAACCTTGGCACGCTTCACATGTGCAATACGGGCGGCATACAGAAATACCCCGAAGCACATTTTGACATGGTGCGCTGCGGGGCGGAAATGGCGGGCTACAATACAGCTG
>JAEWNU010000104.1 GCA_023456995.1 Bacillota bacterium | reverse complement strand
GTACAGCCCTTCTTGACTGTTAATTATGTCGGACAGGCCGGGGGCGATGGGCTGGGTAAGCACCACCTTACCATTAAAGCCCGCTTTTTCGTTCAAGAGATCAATAAAATAGTCTACAAAGGCCCTGAGAAAGTTGCCCTCGCCAAACTGAAGCACGCGTTCAGGGGCAGATTTAAGCAGATAGCCCTCAAAGTCCAGCGCCTCTAATACTTTATAATTCAGCTTATCCATGGGTTTCTCCTTTCAGAAATTACGGATTTGCTTTTTTGACACTGAGAACACTAAAAATGATTGAAAGCACTAGCAGGAAGGTTAGCACGACCACTACGCCCATTCCGGCACGTATTCCAGACTGTTCCGCCACAAAACCCACGAGCGCAGGCGTGATGATACCGCCAACACTGCCGGTGAAGATCATAGCACTGGAACCGAGGTCATTACCCTTGATAAAGTCGCTTCCAAACGCGAAAGCAGTGGGGTAAATGGTCGCCATAAAGAATCCAACACCAATGATGCCCACTGTGATGGGCAGCGGGGTGCGGCTGAAAAATACCAGCGAAAAGAATAAAAAGAACCCTGCGCCGTCGACTAAAAGAACTTTACCGCGTGAAATTTTACCGGTGATTGCGGCGCCCACCATGCGCCCGGCAAAGATGACCAGCCATAATAAGCTGTTCATCATCTGCGAGTGGCTAGCGCTCAGTGCACCGATATCCTGAAAATAGGTGACCAGCCAGCCCACAATTGCATATTCACAGGAGATGTAAAAAAACAAAATGGCAGCCGCTAACCAAAACTGTTTAACCTTTAAAAAACTGCGGTCAACCGAACGAATACCTTTTGCGGAGCACTCTGGTGGGAGCGGCATTCGAGTATAAACGACCAGCTGACTGATAACCAGCAGAAACAATACACCCGCCATCAGGCGCCAGCCGTAAGCGGGCCAGCTTCGGGTCAAAGCGACCAACAGCAGGGGAGAAAGCAACGCACCAACGGCAAAGCAACCGTGCAACAGATTATATCCACGGGTGGCTTTGTCACCAGGCAATGTACTGATCATGACGCCTGAAAAATTGGAGTTGCCGCCTCTGGCGATGCCGGTCATTAAAAAGGCCATTGCCAAAAGAAGCGGGTTGCCCCAGCCGCTGACAAAAATCAAATAACCCACCGCCATCCATACGGCGGTACTTAGAATGCTGCGCCTGCGGCCGAGATAGACGGGCAGCACACCTGCCAAAAGGACCGAAAACAAATTTCCGATTGACTGACAAGAGAGCAAGATGCCCGAAAAGTCGTAGCTGAGCCCATAGGTTTCGCGCAAAAAGGGGATAAAAGACCCCAGAGGCTGAGAGGCGGCGCCACTGATAAAAAATACGTATAAAACATTGCGAACGAGTGCGTTTTCTCGCTGCGACTCTTGCCGCATTGATGTCAAAGCGTTCACAGCTCCTTGCATGTTGTTATTTTAAAACAGAAGATTAACCGATCTCAAAATAGCGGGCAGCGTTGTTGTAGCAGATGCCCTCAACAATTTTTTTGAGTGCCTTTTCATCATTGGGGTATTCGCCGTTTTCCACCCAGTTGCCGATCATGTTGCATAAAATACGGCGGAAATAGTCATGGCGGGCGTAAGAAAGGAAAGAACGCGAGTCTGTAAGCATGCCCACAAAATTACCTAACAATCCGACATTAGCCAGCGCTTTCATCTGGGCTTCCATGCCGCTTTTAGTGTCGTTAAACCACCAGGCGGAGCCGTGCTGAATCTTACCGGGCAGCTCGTCGGATTGGAAACAGTTTAATATTGTGCCAATCTGATCGTTATCCGCAGGGTTGAGTGAATAAAGTATCGTCTTAGGGCATTCGTTGGTCGCATCCAATGCAGACAGCAGCGCCGCAATAGCTCCGCCGCAGGAAGTTTGCGCAATCATGTCGTAGCCGGTATCAGGCCCCATTTTTGAATACATCTTTTCGTTGACGTTGCGCAGACAGGAATAATGCAGCTGCATGGCGATGCCCCGCTTGTGATAGGCTTTGCCAAGGCTCAAGAGAATGGCGGCCTGATATTTTTCAGCCTCTTCCGTCGTCAGCGTACCCCCAGATATCGCTTTTTTGTAGGCAGCGTCTGCTTCTGCCATCATGAAGGGGCGATACATGATGTAGTCTAAGCCGTGGTCGCTGGCGCAGCAACCCATCTGGTGGAAAAAATCAAGCCGCTCGTTTAGTGCAATACAGATATCTTGCACTGAATCAAGGGTTCCTTTGCCAACGCTCTTAGCCAGTTTGCCGATATATTCTGCAAAGCCGGGTTTGGTGATATTGATCGCTTTATCAGGGCGGAAGGATGGGCAGACCTTGAACTTGATGGTGGGGTCCGCGGCAATTTTTGCGTGCCACTCCAGCGTGTCGATGGGGTCATCAGTCGTGCCGATAAAGGTGACGTTTGACTGCTCGATTAGCCCGCGAACGGTAAGCGCACGGTCATTTTGCAGTTTGTCATTGCATAGCGTCCACACCTCTGGTGCGGCTTCAGGCGAGAGATAACCTTCGTAGCCAAAAAACTTTCTTAGCTCAAGGTTACACCAGTGGTACATGGGGTTGCCAATTGCCATTTCTAGCGCTTCGGCAAACTTGGTGATGCGGGCTAAACCGTCGGCGTTGCCGGTTACCATTTCTTCGTCAACGCCGTTTGCGCGCATTAAACGCCATTTATAGTGGTCGCCAAAATAACTGCCGTCCGGCTGTCGGCCACCCAGCCACACCTCAGCGAGATTATTAAAGCGTCGATTCTCATAGATCTCCTTAGGCGAGATATGACAGTGGTAATCGACCAATGGCATTTTGACAGCGTAGTCGTGGAAAAGGTGCTTAGCAGTCTCGGTTTCCAAAAGAAAGTCTTGATCCATAAAGTCTTTCATAGCATCTTTTGCAGAGCGGTAACACGCTGCTGCGTTCCTCCTTTTTATTCGTTAAAAGCGAT
>JAEWNU010000103.1 GCA_023456995.1 Bacillota bacterium | reverse complement strand
CATCACATTTGAAGCAGCCTTGACAATTTCATTGAAATCCGCCGCCTTTAACGAAGCGCCACCTATTAGTCCACCATCAATGTCGGGCTGGCTGAGAAGCTCGGCAGCATTTTTAGCGTTCATCGAGCCGCCATACTGAATACGCAGCGAATCGGCAGCATCCTGCCCGTACAGCGAAGCCATCTTCTGACGGATAGCGCCGCAGACCGCTTGCGCCTGTTCCGCGGTGGCGGTTTTGCCAGTCCCGATCGCCCATATCGGCTCATATGCAATTACGATATTCTTCAATTGCGCCTCAGTTATCGCGCTGAATGCGCCTTCCAGCTGTCGGTCAATGACCGCCAGTGTCTGATCCGCTTCGCGCTGCGAAAGCGATTCGCCCACGCAGACAATGGCTCGCAGCCCAGTATTCATAACAGCCTTAAGCCGTGCATTTACCGTCTCGTCGGTCTCACCAAAATACTGACGCCGTTCGGAATGCCCTAAAACAACATAGCGCACACCAAGTTCAGCAAGCATGCCCGCTGATATCTCGCCGGTAAAGGCACCGCTGATCTCCCAGTGGCAGTTTTGTGCGCCCACCTGAATGGCGCTGCCTTTTACGGCCTGTGCCACGCAATCAATATCGGTAAACGGTACACAAGCCACCACTTCACAGGTGGCGTTAGCCACCAGGGGTTTAAGTGCATCGATCAGCTCAACTGCCTGTGTGCGCAGCATGTTCATCTTCCAGTTGCCGGCAATAACCAGCGTTCTTTTCATGTCCTTCATTGCTGTCCCCTCCTGGCTTAGCGATCGTTTAGGCAAGCAATGCCGGGCAGTTCAAGTCCTTCAAGGAACTCAAGCGAGGCACCACCGCCGGTGGAAATATGCGTCATCTTATCCTCAAACCCAAGCTGTGCCGCTGCCGCAGCGGAATCGCCGCCGCCAATGATGGTCACAGCGCTAGAATTGGCCATTGCCTGCGCTACAGCACGGGTGCCTTCTGCAAACTTGGGCATCTCAAAAACACCCATCGGCCCATTCCAGACAACGGTCTTGGCATTTTTAATTACATCCGCATAACGCGCAATGGTCTTGGGGCCAATGTCCATACCCATCCAGCCCGCAGGGATAGCGGCGGAAGAAACCGTTTGGGATGCCGCATCCTCGGCGAATTTATCAGCTACCACGTTATCATCTGGCAGCAGCAGCGCCACGCCCTTCTGCTGAGCCTTCTGCAGAAGTTGGCGAGCAATATCAATCTTCTCCTGTTCACAGATAGAAGTACCAATTTCGCGGTCCTGTGCCGCGAAAAAGGTGTATGCCATGCCGCCGCCGATTAGAATGCTGTCGGCTTTGTCGAGTAGGCTTTCAATCACACCGATTTTATCCGACACTTTTGCGCCACCCAAAATTGCGACAAATGGACGCTCAGGGTTGGTCAGCGCCTTGCCCATCACAGCCAATTCTTTGCCGATCAGGTAGCCGCTAACCGCAGGAAGATGCTCAGCCACACCCGCTGTAGAACAGTGGGCACGGTGCGCAGTACCGAACGCATCATTAACGAAAATATCAGCCAACGCGGCAAACTTTGCGGAAAGCTCAGGATCGTTTTTGGTCTCACCCTTCTCAAAGCGAACATTTTCAAGCATCAAAACTTCGCCGGATTTAAGCGCTTTGGCCTTGGTCTGCGCATCCTCTCCAACAACGTCGGCAGCAAGAATGACAGGCTGGCCCAGCAGCTCTTCAAGCCGTTTAGCAACCGGTTTCATGGAGTATTTATCTTCCGGCCCGTTTTTCGGGCGTCCCAGATGTGAACAAAGGATAATCGCCGCGCCCTTTGACAGCAGATATTTTATGGTCGGCAGCGACGCGACAATGCGCTTGTCGTCGGTGATTTCCCCATCCGCCAGCGGCACGTTAAAATCGCAGCGGACAAGAACCTTCTTTTGAGAAACATCGATATCCTCAACGGTCTTTTTGTCAAACATACTCATGCGCTTTTCCTCCTTGAACCGGCGTCGGCTCGCCTATGACCGGGCCGGGTTTTATTTTGTTCCGAAGATGCGGTCGCCAGCGTCGCCCAGACCGGGCAGGATATACTTGTTCTCGTTTAAGCGCTCATCGCGGGCTGCAGCGTAAATCTGCACGTCGGGATGCGCGGTGGTCAGCGCCTCAATTCCTTCGGGCGCAGCAATGATGCAAACAAACTTGATGCTGCGGGGGTTGCGCTTCTTCACAGCGTGCACGGCATCTATTGCAGAACCGCCGGTAGCCAGCATGGGGTCGAGCAGAATCACATCGCGCTCCTCAATGTCGGCGGGCAGCTTGCAGTAATACTCATGCGGAATATGGGTCTCAGGGTCACGGTACATGCCGATATGGCCCACCTTAGCCGCCGGTACCAGCGCCAGCATACCATCACACATGCCGAGGCCTGCGCGCAGAATCGGCACAAAGGCGAGCTTTCTGCCTGAAATGATCTTGGACTTTGTCACCGTCATGGGCGTTTCAATTTCAATTTCCTTTAAGGGCAGATCACGGGTTGCCTCATAGCACATGAGCATTGAGATCTCGCTGATCAGTTCGCGGAATTCCTTGCAGGGTGTGTTCTTGTCACGAATCAGTGTGACTTTATGCTGGATGAGGG
>JAEWNU010000102.1 GCA_023456995.1 Bacillota bacterium | reverse complement strand
ATGCAGTAGCGGATGCCGTCAACTGGTACGATTTGCCGGTGAACAGCGTTACGATTGACGGTGCGGCTTTCGATTCAATGTATGATGCAAAAGCACTGGATACACGGGATAAATATGCGTTGTTTTTGCACGCCAATAACGGCGTAACGGTAATTAAAAATGACAGCGCCCCCGAAGGTAGCATTATGGTTATAAAAGACTCTTATGCTAACTGCTTTGTGCCGTTTCTGACTCAGAACTACCGCAAGGTAGTAGTGGTTGATCTGCGCTCGCTGCCAAAGGGCGTCAATGAGATAATCAAGACTGAACAGATACAGGATGTTCTGGTGCTTTACAGCTTTTCAAACCTATCCAGTGATGCTAATTTACCCAGAATACGCTATTAACTAAAACAGACCCTCTCCCGATAGGAGAGGGTCTGTTTTATAGATGGGTGTTAAATGAGTTGTAATGTCTTTTGATGCGAGACACTCAGCGTGGCAGGCTTTTTTCATAAAGAAGGTAGGCATCCACTAAATGCGTCGGTTCGGAGCGACCGTCCCCTATGGCGCCAATGCTGATGATAGCGCGGCGTACGCCGTCGTGCTCACCGACACTGGCAAGGCAAAGTTGCGCTTCTTCAGTATAGCCAGTTTTGGCGCCAGTGATAGGGTCAGCTTCCCGGTTAAGCTGTTGAATTCGCGGCGTGAGCGTAGACGTCAACAGCAACCCCTGGGGGTGCTGCGCCGTTGCGGTGGTGGTGTAGCTAAAGGTCGAAAATGCTTGTTTAAACGTATTATTTTTAAGTGCGGCTGTTAAAAGCAGCGAAAGATCATAAACCGTGGTGTAATGCTCAGGGTCGTGCAGGCCGGTTACGTTGGTAAAATGGCTGTCCGTCATACCAAGTTCCTGCGATCGAGCGTTCATCATTGCAATGCAGTCCGCTTGCGAACCGGCAGCCACACGTGCCAACGCACAGGCGGCCTCAGCGCCGGACGGCAGCAGCGTGGCGTACAGCAGGTCGCGCGCCGTAACCGTCTCGCCCACTGTGAACCCCGCCATAGCGGCGTTTTGTTCATAGAGTCCGGCGTAGTCGGCATGATCCAACATGACGGGTGCATCAAAGTCGTCAATCTGTTCAACGGCGATTAATGCCGTCATCAGCTTGGTGAGCGAGGCGGGATATGCTCTTTCATGTGCATTTTTTGCATAGAGCATATGACCATCAACCGGATCAAACAGGATGGCATTGCTGCTTATTAATGGCAGACCGCCGTTTACGCGGCCTACGCCCACAGCTGGTGATACTGGTGCGGTAGCAGTCGCCTGAGGCTCGGTGTCGGGGTGCTTTGTAACGGTTGACCGCCAGAAAGCCGCCATAACGCTGGATACCAGTACAATATAGATTACTGTGGTTAGTATTAATCGAAAGTATTTCTTTTTACCACGTTGCTTTTTCACGACAATTCCTCGATTTTTTATGATTCAGTACCAGTATATCAGAAATTTTGGACTAAAACAAATTTGAAGATGCACAGATAATACTAATATTAAATAAATTACGGCAGAATTCCTGGCTTCTGTCATTCTTGCCATCGTCGGGCGATAGTCCGGCATTCCTCATCCTTATCGAATAATACTTTAAATGCATTTTTATGATGTTCAAGTAAAAATTAGGTTGCATATTTCTATTAACATTGGGAAAACTTTCACTCAAGGTTTATTGTAAAAACATAAGGAGGTGGTATCGTGATTAACAAGCTGGCATTGCTGTTGGTGATCATCGGCGCGCTGAATTGGGGGCTTATCGGACTGTTTGAGCTTGATGCCGTTGCGTGGCTGTTTGGCACCCAGTTTGCATTAGGAAGCAGGATTGTTTATACACTGGTTGCGATTGCGGGTATTTGGTGCATTTCATTACTGTTTACAGACCCAGAAAACAAGCGCATTAGCCACTGAACACAATAACCATGTAGTTTTATATTGCTATGACAAGCAAAATTTCATTCATATCCGTAGCAGTTAACTAAGCGCTATTTAGTTAGGCACACTTTGGTTGAGTAATTTTCTTGCCAGCACAAAACGGGCATTCGTGCCCGTTTTGTGCTTTGATGGATTCAATTGAAATTTGCACACTTGCAGTGGTATTTAGCGGATAGCATCCTAATTATTTGGCGAGAGCGTGAATCAAATCGGTTAGCTCTCGAGTAGCTGCATATCCCGCCTGAATGCAATCCGACATCAGCGAGAAGGTAAATAGACCGGCATCTTCCGGCAGCTTGGGACGAATAAGCAGACGTTCGCCCCGAACGGTGCAGTCACGCAACCTTCGGCTCATAGCCGAAAGGGAATGCGAGGCGATTTCAAATATTCCCTCGCCGTCTACAGGGGCATAGTTCTCTGAAATGTCCACTGCAATAATGTTGGGTGCATCACAGGCCAACAACAGATTCACCGGCAGGTTATCAGTCACACCGCCATCCACCATGACGCCGCTCATCGATGCGGGTGGCGTAAAAATGACTGGCACACAACAGCTGGCATATATAGCCTCGTATAAGAGTGCGTCATGCTCCCATCGAACGTTTGACAGTGGATGTATCGGTTTGCGCTGAGAAAAGGCAACGGTTTCACCACTGCTTAAATCAACGCTGGCAATGCAAACTGGCAGCGGAACCTGCGACAGGGCGCACCCCTTTGTCAGTTGACGAAGCAATGAACGCAGTCGTTCCCCCTTGAGCAGACCTGACATGGTGATGGGGCGCCGTCGGGCCAGTTGGCCGACCGCCATCGCAATACCTAGTACATTAAAATCAATCAGCTTTTCACCGCTGTGCTCCAGTTCGCGGCATATTTTTATCAATTGATCAGGCGTGTATCCATAAGCATATAGACCTGCCACAATAGCGCCGGCGCTGCTGCCGGATACGGCACACGGCGTCAGATTGGCTTCGTGAAGGGCAGTCAGAACCCCCACGTGCGCCGCGCCGCGGCATCCACCGCCTGAGAGCGAAAGTGAAAACGACATGGCAATCCCCCAGTTTTTGAAATTGACAGATGAAAATCGAGGCAAAATATGCTATACTTATTTTCTAAATAATCTTATGCCGGTTTTGCCAATCCTACGCCTTGGGCGGGGGTGAAAGGAGCAGATATGCAACAAATACAACTTGTGCTGACCATCGTGGCTGCCATTGCTGCGGTGGCCGCTTTTATCGGGGTCATGTCCTCAGCGTCTAAGGCAAATGCTTTGAGCCGACAGCACCGCGAAGAAAGCGAGGCGCTGCGCCGCGAATTTGCTGAACAGATGCGCAGTATGCGGCAAGAGATGGCACAGTCGGTTCAAACTGCTATAGCAGCGCTGGGGCAGACGCTTTCAGAGTCGCAGCGGCGTTCGGGAGACCTGCAGGATAAGCGTCTGGCGGAATTAAATGAACAGCTGACGCTGCGCAACGATATGCTGCAAAAGACGGTACACGAGCAGCTTTTCCGCATTGAGGGGAGAATAGAAACCTTCACATGCCAGTCAACAAAGCGCCTTGAGGAGGTGCGTACCACCGTGGAACAGCGGCTGGAGATTCTTCGTGCCGACAATACCAGACAATTGGATCAAATGCGCCAAACGGTGGATGAAAAGCTGCAAAAGACACTCAATGAGCGGTTGGCGCAGTCGTTTGCACAGGTATCTGAGCGGCTGGAGCAGGTGTATAAGGGTCTAGGCGAGATGCAGACGCTGGCTAATGGCGTAGGAGATCTGAAAAAGGTGCTTTCAAATGTCAAGACCCGCGGTATCTTGGGCGAAATTCAGTTGGGTGCAATATTAGAGCAAATTTTGTCCCCTGAGCAGTACGAGGCCAACGTCTCCACTAAAAAGGGCAGCAACACCGTTGTGGAATACGCGGTCAAGCTGCCGGGCGACGGCGAAAACGGTGTTTGGCTGCCGATAGACGCAAAGTTCCCGGGCGATACCTATTCGGTGCTGATGGATGCTTATGAAAGCGCTGTACCAGAGCGCATTGCCGCGGCAGGTAAGGAGCTTGAACAACGCATCAAGGGTTGCGCCAAGGATATTCGGGACAAATATATCGACCCGCCAAATACCACTGATTTTGCTATCATGTTTTTGCCATTTGAAGGATTATATGCCGAGGTGGTGCGGCGCGGCATGGTCGAGACGCTTTCGCGCGAATACCGCGTAAACATTGCGGGGCCAACTACCATGGCGGCACTACTTAACAGCCTACAGATGGGTTTTCAGACGTTGGCGATACAAAAGCGCTCCGGTGAGGTCTGGCAGGTGCTGGGCGCTGTTAAGACTGAGTTTTCGACCTTTAATGATGTGTTGCGCAAGGCACAGGATCGCCTGAGACTGGCTAATGACGACCTTGACAAGCTGATCGGCACACGCACACGCGCGATTGAACGCAAGCTGCGCAATGTACAGGCGGTGCCGCTCTCGGAAGGGGAGGAGCTACAGCTGATCACCGAACGTGCAGAGGAGTTTGAAACAGTATGAGGGACCCCAACCAGATTAGAACCTACCATGGCATTGACATGGATCCTTTTAACCCCAAGTCTTCAGACATCCGCATTGAAGATATTGCGCATGCCTTGGCTATGCTGTGCCGTGCAAACGGGCATATCAGCCATTTTTACTCGGTAGCTCAGCATTGCCTAAACTGTGAGCAAGAGGCGCAGGCTCGTGGCCTGAGCACCCGCGTGAGGCTCTTTTGTCTTTTGCACGACGCTACGGAATGCTATGTTTCCGACCTGACACGACCTGTCAAGCGCCATTTTCCGCTGTATTACGAGGCGGAGGGCGCACTGGCCGAGGTGATTTATGACACGCTTTGCCAAACGCGGCCCACACCGGCGGAGCACAAGCTGATCGGAGCGGTTGACGACTGCCTTTTATACCATGAATTTTTAGCGCTCTGCGGTGTCAGAATGTTCGATACCGAGCCGCGCCGTCTGGCGGCACTTCGCTTTGATGAGGCGCGGATTGAAACGGTACGCGGTCAATATATTGATCGTTATCGGGAACTTTGCAGCGTGTTGGTGGCAGAAAACAGGAGATGATTTTGTGGCACAGGCAAAAACAAATGCTCAGCGTATGCTGGAAAAAGAAAAGCTGGTTTATACAGCGCACACCTACGATACACAGGACGGTTTGCTCGATGGCGTTTCAGTCGCTCAAAAAGTGGACATGCCGGTAGAAAAAGTTTTTAAAACACTGGTCACCCGCGGTGCGTCCAAGAATATTTTTGTGTTCGTCGTGCCGGTGGCGCTTGAACTAAATCTAAAAGCAGCTGCCAAATCGGTGGGGGAAAAATCAGTCGAGATGGTGCATGTCAAGGACATCACCCCGCTGACCGGCTATGTCAAGGGCGGTTGTTCGCCGATTGGTATGAAAAAACGGTATACCACTGTGGTGGATATTTCGGCGCGTGCGCAGGAGACAATTGTAGTCAGCGCAGGGCGAATCGGCGACCAGATTGAGCTGACACCGGCGCATCTTGAGCAGGTGACGGGTTGCCGCTTTGCGGATATCACCATAAGCGAATAATTGCGACTTGTTTGATTCATCGGGCTTTGTTCCGATTTAAAAAATATCTTTTGGAGGAAATTATGGTTACAATAACAATGGAAAATGGCGGTCAGATTAAGCTGGAGTTATACCCTGAGCACGCTCCGATCACAGT
>JAEWNU010000101.1 GCA_023456995.1 Bacillota bacterium | reverse complement strand
GCATTCCCACCGGGATGTCGAGATACTGTGTGCTCACCTTGAAGCAGAGGGGAAGACCAAATTTAAGAACGCCTATGACGATAGCGGCTAGTGCCGTGCCAATGATGCTGCCCTTGCCGCCGGTGTTCAGCGTTCCGCCAAGCACAACAGCCGTAATAATCGGCAGCGTAAACGAGATGCCGATGTCGCTCTTGGCCGTACCAAGGTACGAGGTTAAAACAATTCCAGCGATAGATGCTCCCACGCCCGAAAGCATGTAGGTGCTCATGATCACAAGACGCGTGTTGATACCCGACATTTCAGCCGCCGGCTGATTGACACCCACCAGAAAAACACGTCTGCCATATTTTGATTTGTGCAACAATATGTAGCAGATTACAATAAGCACGCTAAACAGGATGATCTGGAATGGTATAACGCCGAACGCCTTGTATTTAGCCATGCGTGTAAACTGCTCAGGAAATCCGCTGATGCCCTTGTAGCTTGCCGTAGCAGAAAGGTTGGATATCAGCAAAGCGACGCCCGTATAAAGAAAACTGCCGCCCAAGGTGACCACCATGGGTTGAACCTTGCAATAAGCCACAAAAAATCCGGAGAGTGCGCCGCAAAGCGCCGCAATAGCCACCGCGAGGATAACCGAAACCCAGATATTCAGTCCTGCATCCTGCCAGCCGACCCCGATGATAATAGAGGTTAAACCGACAATTGAACCGGCCTGTATGTCAATTCCACCGGTGATCATAACAAATGTGACAAACAGTGAGATGATGCAGATTGAAATAATGTCGTTGATTGAAAGCAACATACGCGCTAAAGTGAACTTGCTGCTCGCTAACGAAAAAATCGAAAATTCCAAGATAAAAATGGCCAAAAGAACCATTTCCCAACTGAACAAAGACTTTTTAAAGCGCTCTTGAAGCTTAATATTCATGCCTCTGCACCTCCTTTTGTCCCCTGTAGTGATGAGGTGCGGGCTGCCAGCCGCTCCTTGCGATTTTTTTCAGCCACCCGTTGTTGCATCAAAGCATCTACAACCACGATTGTAATGAGTAAAACGCCGGTGATAGTGTTGTCGTAGTCGGATGAAAAGCCGAGAAAAACCAGAATTCGGCTGATTGAAGACATGAAAATCGCGCCTATTGACGAGCCGATAATGCTGCCCAGTCCACCGGTAAGGCTAATTCCGCCGAGGACGCAGGCCGCTATGGCTTTCATCTCGTAGTTGACACCGGCTGTTGGGGTTATAAACCCAATTCTTGAAGAATAGATGATGCCCGCAACAGCGGCAAAAGCACCGCACAGCACATAAGCGGTCACCTTTGTAGCACGGACAGGAATACCGACTAAGGTCGCGCCGGCGGCATTATCACCGACCGAAATAAAGTATTTACCCCGACGGGTTCGTGTTAAAACCAGATGAATGGCGATGATAGCCACTATCACAACAGCGTAAAAGATGGTTAGGCTTCCGACGAGCTTTTTCTGGGATATCAGGGTAAACTCCGCCGGTAAATTTTCAACCCACGCACCATGCGTGTATACATAGATCAAGCCTCTGATCACGCCGTTTGTTCCGAGTGTGAATATCAGTGAAGGAATACCCATAACTGCGATACCCCAGCCGTTAATCAGGCCGATGATAGCACCGACACAAATTCCAGCGGCAAAGGCAACGGTCCAACTTGCGCCGTCGCGCAGCAGCGTTGATGAAACCGCAGCTGAAAGGCCAAGTGTTGCGCCAATTGATACGTCGATTTCACCGGTTAGAATGACAAACGCGATACCGGCCGCCAGCAGCGTGAACACCACGCTATCATTTAAGCAGTTGATCAGAGAAGTTGGCGCAAGAAACGACGGATTAACAAGGCCCACACCGCCAAAAAGAACAACCAGAAACATCAGACTGCTCATCTCGCGCGCTTTAGTCAGTTTTTTGATGATCTTCATCTGCTCACCTGCTTTCCGTCCAGTACGCCAAAGGCGGCTGACATCAGGCTATCCTGATTGATATCTGCTTTATGGAACTCGCTGTTGATCCGCCCCTGGAACATGGTGACGGCACGATCTGAAAGCTCGATGATCTCTTCCATATCTGAAGAAATAAGCATGACGGCTACGCCTTTGTCACGCAGTTTGTGAATGATAGCGTATACCTCGGCGCGTGCCGCGGCGTCGATGCCTCTCGTGGGCTCGTCGAGAATAACCAGCTTCGGATTAGTGGAAAGCGCTTTTGCAATAACGATTTTTTGCTGATTACCGCCCGAAAGGCTGCCCGCCAATTGATCCTGCCCCGTTACTTTAATATGAAAATCCCTTACATAGTCATTTGTCAGGCTACATTCCGCTTTTTTATTGAGCAGGAATCGACCCATGGAGCAGTCATAAAGCATTGAAGATGTTGTATTGGCGGCTACATCGCTAATTTTAAACAACCCGTGCAAATGACGATCCTCCGGCACATAGTTGATACCGGCTTGTATTACCTTGGCCGTGGAAAGCCCGGTGATATTTTTGCCCTCAAGCAAAACCTCTCCGCCAAGAATTGTATCCCGCCCGATGATGGTTGTGGCAAGCTCGGTTCGACCCGCGCCCACAACGCCCGCAACGCCTAGGATTTCACCCGGATATACCTCTAGATTCACGTTGCTAAAGCCATATCCCGAAAGGTTTTTGACGGTGAGAACTGGCTTTAATGCCTCGTAGTCAATCGCCGTTATTCTGCAGCCAGTCTTCTCGTCGCATTTTTCCTCTATGCTTGGAGGTAGCAGCCCCTTGACCAGCATTTCGCGCGTGAAATCTTCTATTGGCCCGCGCAATGTTACAACGCCATCTCTGAGAATGGCGACATGCGTCGCAATATCAAACACTTCGGTTAAACGGTGCGTGATATAGATGATGCCAATCTTTTTAGCTTTTAAATCTGCTATACGTTCAAACAGGCTGCCCACCTCGTCGAAGGTCAGGGCGCTGGTCGGCTCATCTAAAATAAGTAAGCGGGTATTTCGCAGCAACCCTCTCAGTATTTCTACCAGCTGTTGCTCAGCTATTGAAAGGCTGCTCGCCTTTCGGTTCATGTCAAGTCGCCAGCCGACTTCCTCCATAAGCGCCGAAAGTCTGGCGCGAAGGATAGAAATCTTCTGATCAAAACCAATAAGGATATTTTCTTCTACCGTCATATTAGGGAATATCATTGGCTCCTGCGGCACCATATATATACCGTGTGACAACGCAAGCGAAGGCTTTGAGAGAAGAACCTTTTTGCCGTCAATTTCAATGCTGCCGCTGTCGGGCTGGTAAATGCCCATAATAATCTTCATCAGGGTGCTTTTGCCCGCACCGTTACCACCGATGAGCGCCACCACTTCGCCGGCATGAACCGTTAGATCAATTCCTTTTAGAACAG
>JAEWNU010000100.1 GCA_023456995.1 Bacillota bacterium | reverse complement strand
GTGCAGGAGAAGGTGCTGACTATCGGCGAGAATATCAAGATCCGCCGTTTTGTCTGCATGGAGGGTGATCTCGTCAGCTATGTTCACGGCGGTGGCAAGATCGGTGTTATGGTTAAGTTTGAGACCAATGTTGCCGACAAGCCCGAGTTCAAAGAATATGCTAAGGATATCGCAATGCAGATTGCTGCAATCAACCCCACTTACCTGAAGAAGGAAGACGTTCCCGCCGAAGATGTTGCTAAGGAGAGAGAAATCCTCGTTATTCAGGCGCAGGAGGATCCCAAAAACGCCAACAAGCCCAAGCAGGTTCTGGAGAAGATGGTTGAGGGCAGACTGAATAAAAAGTTCTATCAGGATGCATGCTTGATCGAGCAGCCCTTTGTCAAGGACGGTAACATCACTGTTTCTCAGTACACCAAGGATGTTGCCAAGCAGCTGGGCGGCAGCATTGAAATTGTCTCTTTTGTCCGTTATGAAAAGGGCGAGGGCATTGAGAAAAAGCAGGATAACTTCGCTGACGAAGTTGCCAGCATGGTAAAGTAGTTGTAGCGAACAAAACTTTTTATCCTAAAAGCCGCGTATTTTTACGGACTTGTTAAGGGAATGACGAGCGTCATTACTTCGGTAATGGCGCTCTTTTTTTGTACTCTCAAGGGGCAAGTCAGGCCTTAAATATCTTTATATAATTTTAATGCAGTATTTGTGCATCAATAACAGATTTGAGATTAAAAACTATCAATATTGCAGTTGATTAGGTTTTTTTGTAAGCAGTGTAAATAAATATTGGTAATTTATTTGATATTTTTATATATTCTTTATAGTAATAAATTGTTATATTTTATGGTTTAAATGATAAATTATGTTATAATATGTAATAGTTTCTAAACGCAAATTTTGAAAGTAGGATAGCAAAAAATATGAAGAAGTGTAAATCTCTAAAGTTCAAATTAATCTTGTCCACGGTTGCTGTTGTCTGTTTAACGGTTGTTTTAAGCTTGGTTGTCGGCATTCTATCTAGTTATCATGGTCTAACTCAGAATGTCAATAGCGATTTGACCTCCATGGGGAACATATTGACAGAATCTATTGGACATGGTCTGAGCGAAATGAAAACGACCTTCAGCTCTATTGCAACCTCTTATACCATAAGCCAACCTGGACTTAACGAAAACCAGATTGCAAGCATGTTAAACCAGAAAAAGGATGCTTTCGGTTATCAATCTTTAAGTCTTGTAACAAATACAGGAACTATTGTCAGCCAAAACGCTGAATTAAACGGTAAAAATATTGCCGATCAAGAATATTTTAAAAGAGCTTTAGCTGGTGAGACTTATTTTTCTGAACCATTAAATGATGTCAATGGCAATTTTTGTGTCATTGCCTGCACGCCAATTTCAAATAGCAACTTCAAAGGGGTTTTGATGGCATCGTTGGATGCGCATGTTTACAGCCCTTATATTCAAAATGTTGTTGTGGGAAAAACCGGCAGTGCTTTCATTATCAACAAAGATGGTGTCCTCATCGGTAATATTGCACCTGAGAAAATTGATGAGCGTAAGATCGCAGAAATTTATAAATACGCCGACTTGACGCAGAGTGGAATTACAATTTATTCGTATAGCACAGGGGATCGAATTTGTTATCATGCCCCGCTGCCAGGTACGGACGGATGGTCATTTGGTATTGTTGCCCCAATTGCAGAAATGACCTCCTCGATTTACTATACCGTACTGGGGTTGCTTTTGTCGTCTGTCGTTTGCATTCTGATTGGTATTATGCTCTCTTTGATGCTGTCAAAATCTATTGCAAACCCAATATCGCTTGTCAGCCACAGATTAGAGCAACTTGCTATGGGCGATTTACATTCGGATACAGTTGTGGTTAATTCCAAGGACGAAACCGGTATTCTGGCCTCATCACTCAATAAAACCGTCAATTCTCTGCGTGAATATATTACGGATATTACTGATACATTGCATGAAGTTTCGCAAGGGAACATGCTTGTGCAAATTCAAGGGAATTTTGAAGGCGATTTTGCTCCAATTAAGGAGTCCCTTTTTAACATTACAACATCACTTAATTCTGTTTTATCAGATATTAACCAAGCTGCAGAACAGGTTTCAAATAGTTCTGCTCAAGTATCCAACAGCTCGCAGGCATTAGCTCAGGGTGCCACTGAGCAGGCCAGTTCGATAGAAGAGCTGGCGGCAACCATTACTGAAATATCCGAACGGGTAAAGAAAAACTCGGATAACGCTGCTCACGCAAGTGAAAATGTAAGCATGGTCAGTTCCGAAGTGACCATAAGCAACCAACATATGAGTGAAATGTTGGAGGCAATGTCGCAAATTAGTGATTCATCTAATCAGATCGAAAAAATTATCAAGACAATTGACGACATCGCTTTTCAAACAAATATTCTTGCACTGAACGCGGCGGTTGAAGCGGCTCGCGCTGGTGAGGCCGGTAAAGGTTTTGCTGTGGTTGCAGATGAAGTTAGAAATTTGGCAAGTAAAAGTGCGGAAGCAGCGAAAAATACGACTGTATTGATTGAAAATTCTATAAATCTAGTAGATAAGGGCACAAAGATTGCAGATGCAACAGCACAATCTCTTTATCAGGTCGTAGAAAATATAAAGGCTGTCACAGATACAGTAGAACAAATATCTCACGCATCCAGTCAACAATCTAATGCCATTAACCAGGTAACATTGGGCATTGATCAAATTTCTTCTGTAGTTCAAACCAATTCAGCAACAGCAGAAGAAAGTGCCGCTGCAAGCGAAGAACTTTCTGGACAAGCTCAGACGATGAAAGCACTTGTAGCCAGATTTACATTATCGGGCGAAAAAGATGAACTGAATTTTGATAACCAAACTGATTATCAGCAGGATTTTGAAAGCATTGATAGTAAATATTAATGATGTTCAAATGAGTTTGGGATGCCTGATAGGCGACTAAAGGTTCCTAATTTACGCTGAAAAACCCGGTTTGCGCAAAAGCGCAAATCGGGTTTTTCAATAACCTGCTATTATCAATAAGAAGGAAGGAGGGTTTCATTAGATTGCGGAAATAGAGTTAACCCTGTTTGTTTGTCAAAAAGGTGGATTTCATGCATGTCAATCATCAGATCTATATTCTGGTTTTGCGCTGCATTCAGCTTTGCGGAGGCCCGGATCGTAATTGGCAATTTATTTTTGCCATACACGGCGTAAATATAGACTTCCACACCCATTAATTCGGACAATTCCACCGTCACAGGAAGGGTTTTACCCATGGCAGCTTGAATATGTACCGGATCGCAGTGGATGTTTTCCGGTCGGATACCCAGAACAACGGCTTTGCCGTCCAGCTGGGTGGTGTCCATCTGAATCAGCTTAGTCTCAGGGAGGGGAAGAACAATATTATCAAAAGTAACAGCGAAGCCGATTTCAGTTTTCTTTATAACGGCGTCGATAAAGTTCATCTGTGGTGATCCGATAAATCCGGCGACAAAAAGGTTGGCGGGTTTATCATAAAGGGTCTGTGGCTTATCCACCTGCTGGATAATGCCGTCTTTCATCACGACAATTCGGTCGCCCATGGTCATGGCTTCGGTCTGGTCATGCGTGACATAGACAAAAGTAGTGCCCAGTTCCTTGTGGAGCTTGGTGATTTCCGTGCGCATCTGCGTTCTCAGCTTGGCGTCCAAATTGGAAAGGGGCTCATCAAGTAGAAAGACTGAAGGGTTGCGAACGAGCGCGCGGCCTAGGGCGACGCGCTGGCGCTGGCCACCGGAAAGCGCTTTGGGTTTGCGTTCTAGCAGATGCTCAAGATCGAGCATTTTTGCAGTTTCCCGCACTTTGTTATCAATCTCATCCTTGGGAACTTTGCGCTGAATTAGGCCGAAAGCCATATTCTTATAAATATTCATGTGAGGATACAGGGCATAGTTTTGGAACACCATGGCGATGTCCCGATCCTTTGGCGCGACATCGTTCATTAGGCGCCCGCCTATGTACAGTTCTCCGTCTGTAATCTCCTCAAGCCCTGCAATCATACGCAGGGTTGTGGATTTCCCACAGCCGGATGGTCCCACAAGAATGATGAATTCCTTATCTTGGATTTCAAGATCCAAATTGGGGACAACCTCGACTCCGCCTGGATATACTTTTCGGATGTTTCTCAATGAGATTTTTGCCATCGCGTTTTAAACACCCCTCTGTAAGCATTAAGTTGGCACATCAAATATTATGAAAGGGCATGGCTTGTCTTTTCCGATACCTGAATTTGACGCCATCTATTACAAGAATTATACTAGAATAACTGGTGCTCATAAGTCAATAGAAAAGCAAAAACAAAACAAAATATATTTAACTTATAACTAAAAAAGATAAAATATCTTGCACTTGTTTATTTTGGAAGTGATTTAACGTGCTTTGTAATTGCATGCTAAAATAAGAAGGTTTTTTAATAAATTTATCGTCTAAATATTACAATACTAATTTTTAGGCTATTGTTAGACTTTGATATATGCAATGAATTTTATTTATCATTTTCACTTAATTACAATTAATGGAATTGTAATTGAGCAAGATATGTTTGTTTTTCATTCAAGTTGACAACGAAAGCCCTTTGTTTTTTCATTGTAATATGTTTAAAATAGAGTGACTGGTAACGGAACATATCTGGCACGCCCAAAGCACGCATACTGCTTAATCAAACGATTGCCCAAATGTATTATTCCTCGGTACTTTTAAGAATCAGACAAAAAAGGAGAGAATGACATGAAAATGGTAAAACGTTTTTCCGCAATGTTTTTGACCGCCGCGATGGTGTTGAGTTTGGCTGCCTGCGGAGGAGGCAGCACAGCGCCTGCCAGCGCAAGCGCCCCAGCGGCTCCCAGCGAAAGTGCCAGTACCGCGAGCAGTACGCCTGAACCTGTTACCCTGCGCCTGTCCTGGTGGGGTGGAGAATCCCGTCACAACGCAACACAGGCCGCTGTAGACGCTTTTATGAAACAGTATCCTTACATAACTGTCAAGACCGAATTTGGTGCTTGGACCGGCTGGGAAGAAAATGTTTCCACCCAGCTGATGAGTAATACCGCACCCGACGTGATGCAGATCAACTGGAACTGGATTACATCTTATAGCGGAGACGGCAGCCGCTTCTTGAACTTGAAGGATGTTTCCGATATACTGGATTTAACCCAGTGGAATAAGGATGCGCTGGCGCAGTGCTCGGTGGGCGACAACCTTCAGGCGATTCCCGTCGCGCTAACCGGTCGTGTATTCTACTGGAACAGCACCACCTTTGAGAAGGCCGGTGTAGCGATCCCCACCACCGTTAAAGATCTGAAGGCTGCCGGCGAAGCATTTAAAACCAAGTTGGGCAACGACTATTATCCGCTGGCTATGAACGAATATGACCGTATGGTTTTCATGGTGTACTACCTTGAAAGTAAGTACGGCAAAAACTGGGTGGATAATGGCAAACTCAATTACACCGAGGCAGAGATCAAGGATGGTCTTGACTTCCTGCTTGAACTGGAAGCCAGCCACGTTATCCCTACCCAGAAGAAACTTGACGGCGACGGCGCCGATTCACTTGACAAGAACCAGAGCTGGATTGACGGCCATTATGCGGGCATTTTTGAGTGGGACTCTTCCGCCAGTAAATTCATCAAGGCTGCCAATGGCTCTAAGATCGTCGTTGGAGATTACTTCACTGATATCGGCAAATATCAGGGGGGATTCACTAAGATTTCCATGGGCTTTGCCATCGCTAAGACCTGCAAGAATCCGAAGGAGGCTGCGCTTCTGATCCAATACCTGCTCAATGATGAAGCCGGTGTTTCTATCATGGCAAGTGAGCGCGGCATTCCTGCTTCCGCCGCTGCGTTTAAGATCTGCAGCAACAAAAATCTCATTGACCCTGTGGTCTCGGAGGCCAACACCAAGGTTACAAAGTATGCCCAATTCGGGCTTGACCCCAAGTTTGAAAGCAATACCTTCAAGAGCGACCCAGACGGCTTATATTTCCAGGTGATGGCAAAGGTCAGCTATGGCCAGATTGATTCTGCCGCCGGTGCTGCCGAATTTGTTAAAGGCATTACCGAAGGAATGGCTGGCTAATAATACAACAAATTACTATGGATAAGCGCATGCGCCGCCCGCACTCGGTGCGGGCGGCGCATGTAAATAAACGGTAGAGGTGTGAGAAATATATGGCTAATTTCACCCGCTCGACTGCCGATTTGCGCAAGCTGGAGAATGAGCGCAAAAAAAAGCGTGGCAAGCTGGAACGCAACTATATGGGCTGGATCTTTTTGATTCCATGGATTATCGGCTTCGTGGTATTCAAGCTCTACCCTATGCTGTCCTCTTTAGTATATAGTTTTTCGAACTATCATCTGTTCAACGGAATCTCCAAGTGGGGATTTATGAACTATATCAAAATTTTTGTGGATGAGGATACCCGTGCGACCTTAATGGTTACTGTTAAATATGCATTTATCACCGTGCCGTTGAAGCTGGCAGCGGCCCTGTTTATCGCATATATTCTTAATTTTAAAATTAAATTTGTCAATGCCTTCCGTACTGCATACTACATCCCATCTATTCTGGGCGGCTCTGTGGCCATTGCAGTTTTGTGGAAGTCGCTGTTTCGCGATGACGGACTGATCAACGCACTGTTGGACGTATTCGGTATTGCGGGTCCCAGCTGGCTGACCGACCCCACTTATGCGCTGTTGGTGATTTCATTCTTGCGCGTGTGGCAGTTTGGCTCGGCCATGGTGGTGTTCCTAGCGGCACTCAAAGGCATCCCGCAGGATCTTTACGAGGCGGCAACCATCGACGGCGCCAGCTCCTGGAAACAGTTTACCTCTATTACGATTCCGATGATTACTCCTGTGATCTTTTATAACCTCATCACCCAGCTTGTTCAGGCTTTTCAGGAATTTAACGGCCCCTATATTATAACAAGAGGCGGCCCGCTCAATTCCACAACCCTGATTTCACTGTTGATCTATAACAACGCTTTCAGAACCTATCATATGGGTATGGCCAGCGCTATGGCGTGGGTGTTGTTTATCATCGTCATGCTATTGTCCGCGGTGGCTTTTATGAGCCAGAAATATTGGGTCTACTACGGTGATGACGACGGGAGGTCGAAATAATGGTCACGGGTAAAAATAAAAAGTTTTCGACCTTTTT
>JAEWNU010000099.1 GCA_023456995.1 Bacillota bacterium | reverse complement strand
TATTCCTTTATGTTGTTATTGAAATCCTACCACAAACACGCGCCCTTCGCAAGCGATGAGAGGTGACAACGCCTCGAATGTGCTTAATAATTTCAAATATCTTCCGATTATACCAATAAGAGCCGTACACCATAAGTAGAAAGGAAGGATTGCGATGATCATCAGCCAAGTCAAAGCCGGTGGGCAATATTTTAAGAATACTACTGATTCCGACACAGAAAAGATTGCAAACAGCAGCACCATTGAGTCAAAAGGGGCTACAGCTGGGCAGAACTGGGAAGATGCTTTTATCAGAACTAAAACGGACGAAAAAATTGAAACAACCAACTATCGGCCACTGAAGAAGCTCAGCGGCAGTCAGCTCAAAGCATTAAAAGATCAGCGCGCTGAAAGCATGCAGCGACTTGTAACCGACATGATGGGTAAGCAGGCGTCAAAAGCTAAAGCAGCGTTTTGTTCAAAGTTTGAAACGCCTTCGGGCACGACTGCCAATGCTCAAAACAACTGGATGTCGCAGTTCCTAGGTCCTCAGGATACGCCAGAAACGGCAGCACAGGCTATTTCAAAGGATGGGGCGTGGGGTGTCAACGCAGTGGCGACGCGCCTGTTGGATATGGCGGTTTCCCTTTCGGGTGGGGATGTCTCTAAAATAGATCAACTGCGCAGCGCGGTGGAGGCGGGGTTTAAAGCCGCTGGCGACGTGCTTGGCGGTGAACTGCCGGGCGTTTGTCAGGAAACTTATGCCGAAACTATGAATCGCTTTGATTATTGGGCGCAGAATGGTAGCATGGACGGATATGTCATGCAGGATTAACCATTTTATCGTTTTATGAACCACGCTGCCACAAGCTGAAATGTACCCGTGGCGGTGTGGTTTATAACGGAAAAAACTTTATTTACAGCAAGAATTGACAATCGGTCGTATTTGCAATAGAATAAGAGTAGCAAAAGTAATGGAGGTGACAATGGATGGACACAACAGGTGGTCATAGTAGTCAGACTGGAAAGCCGCCTTTACGATGGCACATTCATTGTCCTGTCATTGCAGATTAAGGATTGAGTGCGCCCTGTTTTGGTTTCCTTTCCAATTTGATATACATTGACACCGATGACCGCAAAAAATTTTTGAGGTCATTTTTTTGCTGCCCAAAAAGGGAAAGCTTTAACTGTAATCGGGCAGTGGAACGGAAAATGTAGCATGTTTAATCGTGTGCCGCCGCGGCAAAACGATGTTTTTGTGTTGCCGCGACGCGAAAAAGAGGAGGGAAGACCATTGGGGAGTTGCAGACCCTTTTAGGGCTTATTGATGAGAAAAAATTTCTTCAGGTCCGCCGTGTTATTCAGGAAATGAATGTGGTCGACTTTGCGGAAGCCATCGGAGAATATCCGGAGGATCCGCGTGTGCTGTTGTTGTTCCGGTTGCTACCAAAAGAGATGGCGGCTGAGGTGTTTGCCTATTTGGAACGCGATTTGCAGCAGCGGATTGTAGAAGGTATTACCGATAAAGAGCTTTCCGGCATTCTTGACGAGTTGTTCATGGACGATACGGTTGATTTTCTTGACGAAATGCCGGCTTCAATTGTTAAGCGCGTCATTAAAATATCCGATCTAGATACCCGCAGACAGATTAATCTGATGCTTATGTACCCGGAGACCTCGGCGGGCAGTCTGATGACCATTGAGTTCATGGAGGTTGACCGCAACTGGAACGTCAAGCGCGCTATTGAGGAGGTTCGCCGTCAAAGCGAAGATAAAGAATCTATATCATTGCTGTTTGTCACCGACCAGAGCCGAAAGCTTGAGGGCACTGTCCGGTTGCGTGACGTGCTCGCCTCGCATGATGATGAGATAATTGGCGATATTATGGAAACCGATGTGATTTCGGTTAGAACGCATGACGACCAAGCAAATGTCGCCCAGATATTCAAGAAATACGACCTGTTTACCCTGCCGGTTGTGGATAATGAAAACCGCCTTGTTGGCATTATTACCATCGATGACGTCGTGGACGTTATGGAAGAAGAAACCACAGAGGACATTTATAAAATGGCCGCTATGGAGCCTATAGAAGAAGGCTATATGCAAACCGGACCGTTTACACTGGCGCGAAAGCGGGTAGTCTGGCTGATGGTGCTGATGATTTCGGCGACATTTACCGGTCTTATTATTCAAAATTATAGCAGTGCGCTGGCTGCAAATATTCTGTTATCGTCCGCTATCCCTATGTTGATGGATACCAGCGGTAATGCTGCAGCCAAGCTTCTGTTTCAGTCATCCGCAGCTTGGTGCTCGGTGAGATAGAGGTCTCTGATATCTTGGCGGTTATCTGGAAGGAACTAAGAGTTGGGCTTATAGCGGGTACCTGTGTGGCGGTTGTCAACTATGTGCGCATTATATTATTGTTCCATGATGCGACGGTTGCGGTCATTGTTTCGGTCACTATTTTCTGCGCAGTAGTAGCAGCAAAGATTGTCGGCTGTACGCTGCCCATTATTGCTACCAAGATGAAGTTGGATCCTGCTTTAATGGCCAGCCCTATGATTACAACCATAGTGGATGCACTTTCACTGCTTGTTTATTTCAATGTAGCAATTCGGCTTTTGCCGGGTGTGGCATCCTGACAGATTAATATTTAACGTAAAAAACTGCTGTGATATTGAAGTCACAGCAGTTTTTTATTTCTAAAACATTATTTTAAGCTCATTCAACGTCACACTAAGGATTTAACAGTGTTTTTCCTTCTCTGCCATCTCGTCCAGACGCTTGTTGCGAAAATAAAGCACCATATCGGTTGAAACCATTATCAAATTAAGCAGGTATAGGTACATCACGTAATCAGGCGAGTTAATCAGCTTATTAATGATTCCGCTGATATAGCCTAAGGCGATTACACCTAAAAACAGGACGCTTTTGCCCTTTGCGCTTCGGGCTGTATAGGACTTGTAGATGGAAGCCGGCCAAGCCGCGCCAAAGCAGAGCAGCATGCCAATTTCAAAAAATTTTGTGTGCAAAAATGTCGCCCCTCTCGATTGATAAAAGATACCAGTCAAGCCAATAAGAACATACTTTGTACCGTGCGGCTTTTCAGTAGGCCCAAATTGCAGGCAATCAGTGGCGCTGAAAGACTCACGGCAAAAAAGAAGTTTTATCGACAGCCTTACTATAATCCATTGTATCAAAAGGATTATTTTTGTAAAGCAGTAATTTTAGAAAGCAGTGATTTTGCAGCAAAAAGCTTTCCTTTAAAATGAGGGGGGTAACGCAAAGGGAGCTCGAAATGCGAGGATTTTATTAACACCGACCGTGGATTTGAAAACGAATCGAATGACGCCTTGCCGTGATAGCGCCCCATACCACTCATACCGACGCCGCCAAACGGCAGTCTGGGCGAGGATACGTGCATCACGACATCATTGACACATCCGCCGCCAGCTGAAGTTTGAGCCAACACCCGCGCAATTGCTTTCTTATCAGTGGAAAAGTGGTAGAGCGCCAGTGGCTTTTCACCTCTGCGGATCAGTCCGATGGCCTCGTCGAGCGTATCGTAAACCACAATCGGCAGAACGGGGCCAAACAATTCCTGCTGCATACAGG
>JAEWNU010000098.1 GCA_023456995.1 Bacillota bacterium | reverse complement strand
CTGGCCTGCATTGTATCGAACTTGACATCCAAAATCTTGCCGTCGGCATCCACACAGACCGCACAGGCTGCCGCATCAAATTTGGCGTTACCGGCGGTTGCGGAACTGGCAGCGCTGGATTCTGACGTGGTGGAAACAATCCCTAAACCGACCCGCACATTGCCGCTTGCATTTGAACCGGGGGTAGAAGATGCCGGCTGGCTACTGGTCGGGCCACTAACAGAACCGCTAACAGAGCCACTAGGAGCGCTACTTTTGTCTGTTGAAGGTGCAGCGCACGATGCTTGCAGGAGGCAGCATGTCACCACAGCTGCCAAGATAGATAAACGTTTCATCACATATCCTCCTATTATCGTTTTTAGCATTTCTTTTGCCGGAAGTTTTCTTCAATAAAAAATCTCTAGCATGGGAAAGCTACAATTGGAGGGCGGATGAAGGTGTGCTATGAAACGAATTTTATTTGTATTGATGATGATTTCAATATTATTGACCCGACCTGAACGTAGTCAGCGTTACACCGTAACCTTTTGGGGCGCTTTTGATACGATGATTACCATCACCGCAAACGCAGAATCCAGACAGCAATTCGATGCACAGACCGATGCTGCTATTGCTAGGTTTACCGAGCTAAGCCGTGATTATGACAGGTTTTTAGAACCGGGCACAATTGTCAATCTAGCCACACTCAACCGATCTGCTGGTCAGGGCGAAGTTTATGTTTCGAAAGCGCTTTTTGATTTGCTCTCCTTTGCCAAAAACGGCGCAGCAAAAACAGATTTTTTAGTGATGCCAACCTTTGGCGCGGTGACCGAACTGTGGCGCAAACAAATTGTTTACGCCCAGAACGGGCCGGGTTCGCCGCCTAACCTTAAAGTGCTACAACAGGCGGCGAAAAACACCGGGTTAGAACTGCTGAAACTAGACAAAAAAAGCCAAAGCGCCGCGCTTCTTACGAGCCGTGTATTGTTGGATGTGGGGGCGGTTGCCAAGGGCTATGCCACCGAAATTGTGGGTCGGGAGTTAGCCGCGAATGGCTTAACTCGACTGGCAATTTCAAGTGGAGGCAACATCCGTGTGTTCTCTCCGCCCGTGGGAAAAACCTGTTGGCACATTGGAGTACAGAACCCTGACGCAGCGCTTTTAGGTGACAATAAAACGTTGGGAACCTTGTCCATCAACGACATGGCTGTGGCGACCAGCGGGGATTATCAGCGCTTTTTCTGGTATCAGGATCAACGGTATCACCACCTGATTGATCCGCAAACATTATATCCTGCGCAATATTATCGCAGTGTGACGGTAGTCTGCGGCGACGCTGGGGAGGCGGACTTATTTTCCACAGCGCTGTTTCTGGCAGACTGGCCACACAGTTTTACCATTGCCGAGCGTGAAAGGCTAGCTGCACTCTGGGTGATGCCGGATGGCAGCATCAGAACCAATACACAGATGGATAAGTTGCTTAAAAACAAATAAGATTCTCCGCCGTTTACATTCAGCGAAGAATCTTTTTGTTTTGTAATTTCTTATAGTTTAAAAATTATACCAACAGCTGCTGCACCTGCGATGTAAAATATAGGGTGCTTATTGAACCGCACATAAAGATAATAGATTATAGCAAACAGAATGATAGCAGGGATATTCAACACTGACAAAAGATTATTGAAACCCGCAAAACGATCAGTATATAACAGCGTGGTGCGCAGTACTGTAAAACCTGCGGCGGCGATCATGCCGGTGGCAGCAGGACGTATGCCGTAGAACACCGATTTAACGACCGGGCTGCTCGAAAATTTAGCAAGAAACTGCGCAATGATAACAATGACGATATAAGATGGCAGCACAAGACCGAAAGTGGCGATAAGGCCGCCTAATAGACCAGCAGAGGTAAAACCAGCATAAGTCGCGACGTTAATGCCAATAGGCCCGGGAGTGGATTCCGCAACCGCAATCATGTCCATCAACATGGGGCGGTCAAACCAAGGATATCGGTCGGCGATGTCAAACAAAAAGGGCAGGGTCGCAAGTCCGCCACCAATAGCAAAAAGGCCGGTTTTGAAGAATTCAACAAATAAAAGCAGATAGGTCATGCTTTATCGCCCCCCTTTTGAGCCAAACGTTTTGTCAAAAAGCCGAGGAGACCAGCGATGACAACGATGGAGATTGGCGAAATATCAATCAAGATCATACTGGCGAAAGTTGCGACAAAAATAGATGCAGTCAGCTTGTCTTTAACACTTGGTTTAAATAGCTTAATGACCGCTGCAATAACCAGTACGCAGACTGCCACGCGGATTCCCCCAAAGGCGTGTGTCACAATTTCATTGCCTGCGACCGCTTTAAGTGCACCTGCGATGAGGCTAATAATCATAAACGATGGTGCTACAACACCTGTGGTACAGGCTAAAGCTCCTAGGTAACGCTTCTGCCGAAAACCGATTATAGTTGCCACGTTGACCGCGATGACCCCGGGTGTACATTGCCCCACCGCGTAAAAATCTAGCAACTCCTCAGAAGTTGCCCAATGGCGCCGATCAACAATTT
>JAEWNU010000097.1 GCA_023456995.1 Bacillota bacterium | reverse complement strand
GGCAATGTGGAAAAGACCGCCAAGCTTGAGGGACGTCATATGCTGATGTTTATAGCCTCAAAACAACCTGCGAAGTAAAATTATTTGGGAGGAAATATAAGATGCCGAAGATTAAGACCCATTCGGGCGCAAAAAAGCGTTTTAAGCTTACCAAGAACGGAAAGGTCAAGCGTGCATGCGCCAACAAGCGCCACATTCTGACCAAGAAGCCCACCAAGCGTACCCGCAGACTGCGCCAGGGCGCCATGACTGATGTGACCAACGTCAAGGCCGTCAAGCTTCTGATTCCTTATATGTAAACAATTACAACAATAACAACCCAACGGAGGTATAAATATGGCTCGTGTTAAGGGCGCTATGATGACTAGAAAGCGCAGAAAAAAGGTATTAAAGCTTGCTAAGGGCTATTTTGGCGGCAAGAGCAGACTGTTTAAAACCGCAAAACAGGCGGTTATGAAGTCTGGCAGATATGCATTCGCAGGCAGAAAGCAGAAGAAGAGAAACTTCCGCCAGCTGTGGATCACCCGTATCTCGGCAGCCTGCCGCATGAACAGCATGAACTACTCCACCTTCATGGACGGACTGAAAAAGGCCGGCGTTGAGCTTAACCGTAAGATGCTTTCCGAGATCGCCATTGCTGATCCCGCGGCGTTTACCTCGCTTGTCGAAAAGGCAAAGGCAGCCCGTTAATCAGAATTCCTAAAACGTCCGGCTGATTATCAGACCGGACGTTTGTGCTAGGATTGCATTGGATAAAATGACCATAGAAGCAGACGGGTATATTTGACATAAGGGTAAGGCACGCTTTAAAATGCAGTTGGGCGTGTTTTGGAACGCCGTCTTATGCGCCCGCTGTTTTTAGTGCAGACGCGTGTTTTGTTCTACGCTATTTTCATGGAGGCGCCATGCTGGAAATTACATCTAAAGACAACGCTAGAATTAAGGAATTCCGAAAGCTTTGCACTAGCCGGAAGCACCGTTTGCAGTCGCAGCGGTTCGCGCTGGAGGGTTCAAGGCTTGTATGTGATTCCCTGCAAAGCGGTACCGAACTGCTGACGCTAATGGTGACAAATGCCGGCATACAGCGGCTGGGCGACGATTTTAACAGGCTGGCGGACAGGGCGCGCGAGACGCTGCTTATTTCTGATTCGCTGGCAGAAAGCCTTGGCGAAACCGAATCGCCACAGGGCGTGTTTGCCATCTGCGGGGGCCGGCTGTTTTTGCAGGGTCTGCCCAAGGACGCCCCAAAAGGAGCGCTGTTACTTTGTTCGCTTCAGGATCCCGGCAATGTCGGGACGATTTTGCGTTCAGCCGACGCATTCGGTCTTTCCGCTGTTATCATGACTGCCGACTGCCCGGACCCCGCTGCGCCCAAGGTGTTGCGCGCATCGATGGGCGCCGCACTGCGAATGGTCATTTACTGCGTGGACAGCGCCGAGATTGCCGTGGAAGCCTTGCGCCAAAGTGGCATTGCGGTATATGCTGCTGCACTTGATAGCGAAAGTGTGCCAGTGGATGCCGTATCGCTTGATAACGCCGCCGTAGTCATCGGCAACGAGGGTGCAGGTCTGACACCGCAGGTGCAGGCCGCCTGTACGGGTCGGGTGATCCTGCCTATTTGTGAGCAGAGCGAATCGCTTAATGCCGCGATGGCGGCTACCGTTTTTGCGTGGGAGCTGTCGCGTTCCGCGCGGTGTGCGAAAGGAGGAGTGAACGGATGACCTATCCCGATCATGCGCGGGAATGGCTGTGGATGCAGCAGACCTTTGGCATTGGGACAACCCGCGCGCACGAGGTGCTGACGCGTTATGGGTCGGCCACCGAGCTGCTGGCGCTTTCAAAATCGCGTATCGTTTCAGATGGTTTTTTAACAGATACCGAGAAATTCGCCCTGATGTCGCCTTCCTTTGCGGAGGCGGAACGAATTTTATCGGCCACCGAGGTATTCGGGGCAGCCGTGCTGACCCCCGACTCCCCCGAATACCCCGAGGGATTTAAGCATATTCATTCCATGCCGCTGGTTTTGTACGCACTTGGCGATATTTCGCTACTGCGCGGTCATTATCTGATTTCTATGGTCGGAACACGTGCGCCTGATGAATATGGTATTGCTGCGGCGAAAAAACTAAGTGGAGAAATCGCATCTCTCGGCGGTGTTGTTGTCAGTGGCATGGCACACGGTATCGACGCTGTCTGCCACCGCTCAGCGCTGGAAGCGGGCGGCAAAACCATTGCGTTTATTGCAGCGGGGCTGGATATTGATTATCCCAAGCGCAATCATGCACTGCGCGGTTTGGTTGAGCGTTCGCAAAACGGACTGGTGCTCACCGAATACCCTTTGGAAACACCGGCCTTTTCTTCGCATTTTCCGCTGCGCAACCGACTAATTTCGGGCGCATCGATGGCGACGATTATCATACAAAGCAAACGCAGAAGCGGAACCATGCTCACGGCCGGCCATGCGCTTATGCAAAACCGCGATCTTTATGCGGTGCCGGGCAGTATTTTTTCGTCTCTTTCTGAAGGAGGCAACTATTTGTTGTCCCAAGGGGCTGAGCCAGCTATTTCAGGCGCGGATATTCTGCTGCGGTATGTCTCGATTTATGGTTATGCGCTGACGCCGCCGCCCGCACGGCAGACCTCGCTGTTTTCAGACAGCGCGCCAAAGCCGCCGAAGCCTTCTCAGTCGCCTCGAGCAAGAGCCAATGAAAAAAAAGACGAGACCAAGTTGCCGTCATATCTGACCGCTCAGCAGCTTGCAGTGATAAACTGCCTGGAAGATGGCCCCGCAGCCGTAGAAGCGCTTTGTGAGGCGCTTGCCATGCCAGTGGGTGCGCTTTTGACGCTGATTACCGGGCTTGAACTGTTCGGTTTAGTCAAAATGATGCCGGGACGAATGGTGACGCGCTGCATATCATAGTACAGATACTGGCGTATCAGTACCGAGTAAAATTTTTTGAAAGACGAAATAGGTGAACGTATATATGTCTAATCTGGTCATCGTGGAGTCGCCTGCCAAGGCTAAAACGATTCAAAAATATCTGGGCAAAGACTATTCGGTCATTGCCTCTATGGGGCATGTCCGCGATCTGCCCAAGTCGAAGCTTGGCGTAGATGTTGAAAATGGCTTTGCGCCGCAGTATCAGGAGATAAAGGGCAAGGAATCGCTGGTGTCGGAATTAAAAACTGCGGCAAAAAAGGCTGACGCTGTTTATCTTGCAACTGACCCTGACCGCGAGGGAGAGGCAATTTCGTGGCATCTTGCGCAAATGCTGGGGCTGCCGCTGGATGAAAAGAACCGCGTCACCTTTAACGAAATTACAAAAAGCGGCATTAAAAGCGGTATGGATGCCCCGCGAGAAATCAACCAGAGCCTTGTGGATGCGCAGCAGGCGCGCCGTATCTTGGACCGAATCGTCGGCTATAAGCTGTCGCCGTTTTTATGGAAGAAAGTGCGCCGCGGGCTTTCCGCAGGACGTGTACAGTCGGTGGCGGTGCGTCTTATTGTCGACCGCGAAGAGCAGATTCGCGCCTTTGTCGCTGAGGAATACTGGACGGTGGATGCCAAGCTTTCCGCTCACTCTGTCAAGAAGGGCTTCGATGTCCGCCTTGCGCTCAAAAATGGCGAAAAAATTGAACTGCACGACGAAGCCGCCGCCAATGCAGTTTTGCAGGGTATCCAAAACGCTGTATGGCAGGTAGCAAGCGTTAAAAAGAGCGTTCGGCGCCGCCTGCCCGCGCCGCCGTTCATTACGTCGACCCTGCAACAGGAAGCTTCGCGCAAGCTGGGCTTTCAGGCGCGCCGCACCATGAAGATAGCCCAGGAGTTATACGAGGGCATTGAGCTTGAGGGTCACGGTGCAGTGGGCCTCATCACCTACATGAGAACCGACTCGCTTCGTATCTCCGAAGAAGCGCAGCAGGCCGCCGAGGATTACATTAAGTCTCATTACTCCAAGGAATATCTACCATCCGCCCGCCGCGTGTATAAGAGCAAAAATAACGCGCAGGATGCGCACGAGGCTATTCGCCCCTCGATGCCTGAAATCACGCCCGAAGAGGCTAAAAAGAGCCTGACTGCCGAGCAGTATAAGCTCTATAAGCTCATCTGGGAGCGGTTTATTGCCAGCCAGATGGCGAACGCCATGCTTGACACTATGTCGGTGGATATCACCGCCGGTGACTATACTTTTAAGGCGTCGGGCTACGCGGTTAAATTTGACGGCTTCACCGTACTGTACGAGGAGAGCCGCGACGAGGATAACGAAAAATCTACCGCGCTGCCGCCGCTTGCCGAGGGCGATGTACTGACCATGCAGAAGGTGGACGCCAACCAGCACTTTACCCAGCCACCCGCGCGCTTTTCTGAGGCTTCGCTGATCAAAGCGCTGGAAGAAAACGGCATTGGTCGCCCATCAACCTATGCGCCGACCATCTCCACCATTATCGACCGCGGCTATGTTGAGCGCAACGCCAAAACGCTGATTCCCACCCCGCTTGGCGAGACGGTCACAGGGCTTTTGCGCGACCAGTTTAAACACATTGTCGACGTCAAATTTACCGCCGGAATGGAGGGCAACCTCGACCGCGTGGAAAACGGCGAGGACGACTGGGTTAAGACGCTTGACGTATTTTATAACGATTTTGACACGACGCTGAAGACCGCCGAAAAGCAGATGGAGGGCATCCGTGTCAAGGTTCCGGATGAGGAAACCGAGGAAGTCTGCGAACTTTGCGGGCGTAAAATGGTGATTAAGTCCGGACGTTTCGGCAAGTTTTTGGCCTGCCCGGGCTATCCGGAATGCAAGAACACCAAGAAAATTGTACAGAAAACCGGCGGCTTCTGCCCGAAGTGCGGCGGCGAGATGCTGACCAAAAAGTCCAAAAAGGGCCGCAGTTTCTTTGGGTGTGCCAACTTTCCGAACTGCGACTTTATGACCTGGGATAAGCCGCTGCCCGATAAATGCCCGAAGTGTGGCGCTTCGCTCTTTAAAAAAGCCGGCCGTGGCGGTGGCATCGTTTGCCATAAGGAGGGCTGCGACTATTCGCGTGCAGCCGACAAAACGGAGAAAGCCGAATGAGCGGCGCCGTATCAATTATAGGCGCGGGGCTGGCGGGTTGCGAAGCAGCCTGGGCGCTGGCACAGCGCGGCGTTGCGGTGACGCTGTATGAAATGAAGCCGCAGAAATATTCTCCTGTGCATCATAGCAGCGGCTTTGCCGAGCTGGTTTGTTC
>JAEWNU010000096.1 GCA_023456995.1 Bacillota bacterium | reverse complement strand
ATTCTGAGCTGCTTGCAAGCGTGACTGTCGGTATCGGCGATTTTAACAAGGTGGTCGCAAAGGCTGTTGCCAACGCAGAATAATCTAATTTGAAGTGTTAAAATGGGCAGTACCCCCGGGCGCTGCCCATTTACTATTCGAGGTGAGGCATGAAAAAAGCGATTTCCGGTTTTATGGCACTATTACTCTTTTTGACCGGTTGCAGCAGCTTTGGGCGGGCGCGATATCGTGCACAGTTTTTAGGGTTATTTGATACAGTAACCGAAATTGTTGGATATTCGCAGAGCAAGGAGCTATTTACAGAGCAAGTGAAACAAATTCAAGAGGAATTGCAACAGTACCATATGCTCTACGATATTTATCAGGAATATGAGGGCATAGTAAATTTAAAAACGCTCAATAATGAGGCGTGTAAAGCGCCTGTGTCGGTTGACCAAAAAATAATCGATCTGCTCATTTTTTCAAAGCGGATGCATACGGAAACACAGGGTAGCGTGAATATTGCGTTTGGCAGCGTCTTAAAGCTGTGGAAGCAATACCGTGAGCAGGGCATAGAGGACCCTGAAAACGCAGAACTGCCGCCGATGAAAGCGCTTAAAGAAGCCGCGCTACACACCAATGTGGATGACATTATCATCGATGAGCAGAATTTAACAGTGTTTTTTAAGGACCCCGCGCTGCAGCTGGACGTCGGTGCTGTCGCAAAGGGATTTGCGGTAGAAGCTGTTTGCAAAAGTGCGCAAGCACGCGGCGTCAATAATATGCTGGTCAGTGTCGGCGGGAATGTGCGCGCCATAGGCCGCAAGAGCCTGTGGGAGCCCTTTGTGGTGTCACTTAAAAACCCTGATACTGAGGTGCAAAATGCAAGCCTCATTTCGGTTCGTCTATCAGGCGAGGCGCTGGTTTCCAGTGGGGATTATCTGCGTTATTA
This sequence comes from Bacillota bacterium, assembly GCA_023456995.1. Lineage (GTDB taxonomy): Bacteria > Bacillota > Clostridia > Oscillospirales > Ruminococcaceae > Yanshouia. The sequence continues at coordinate 2,814 of JAEWNU010000096.1, read as the reverse complement.
CACGGTTGGCGGCAAGCAGTACCACCATATTATCGATTCTGAAACTCTGCTGCCCGCTGAGCACTACCGGTCTGTGAGCATTCTTAGTTCTGATTCCGGTATTGCTGACGCGTTGTCAACCGCCGCTTATTTGATGACATTTGAGCAATCAAAGGCGCTGGTGCAAAAATTCCCAAATACGGAGGCGCTTTGGATATTCCATGATGGCTCAATCCAGATGACGACAGGTTTTGAAAAAAGGATAAAGCAATAAAAACAGCTCGAAAGAGCTGTTTTTATTGCTTAAATATAATTTTAAAGGTACTTCCAACACCAATATGACTTTCAACCTCGATAATCGCGCTATGAGCCCTTGCAATCTCAGATGCAATGGTTAAGCCGAGGCCCGTACCGTCCAAGCGATGGGTACTGTTACCTCGGTAATACCGCTCAAAAATGTTGGGCAACATGCTTTCGTCGATACCTGGGCCTTGATCCCTGACCTCAATCACCGGACGATCCTGATGCAGTACCAGCTGCACACAGCCATGCTCAAAACTGTATTTTATAGCGTTGTCCAGCAGAATCATTACCAGCTGTCGCAACCGCCCGTAATCCCCGTTGATGACCCAGTCCTGCACTGGCTCTTCGCAGATAATCTGAACCTTTCGGGAAGCTGCCAATGCTTTTGCGCTGATAAGCACATCACCCAATAGCTCAGAAAGCGAAACATCTTCCTTCGATAACTTAAACTCATGATTTTGCAGCTTTGTTAGGTCGAGCAGGTCTAAGATCAGCCGTTCCAGCTGCTTGGATTCAGTCAGCATCTGGTTATGGAAGCGTGCAACCTCCTCCGGTTCGAAGACGATGCGATCACAAAGTGATTCTAGGGAAGCGCACAAAATCGTAACTGGTGTTTTCAACTCGTGAGAGATGTTCGACAGGAAGGTTCTACGGTTTTTGTCCGCCTGCTCCTGTTCGGTTTTGGCTTCGTCCAGACGCACGGCAAGTTGGTCTATAGCCAGCGCGAGTTGACCAAGCTCGTCATTCCGCTTGATCTTGGTGCGGGTTTTATAATTTCCCCCTGTAAGTGACAGGGCAGTTTTCTCTATTTCGACGATTGGAACGTTAAACCGGTAAGACAGATAGCTACCCAGCAGTCCGCATAAAAGCAGAGATGTCAGTAAACTGCCGATTAAAATCAGCGTGTTTCCACTCTTAAGCCCATCAAGATTTTCACGCAGCGGAGAGTACAGCAGCACAGCGCCGATAATTTCGCCGCTACGGTTGGTCACCGGTGTGCCGACGGTCAGAATATGTCTGCCACTTTGCTTATCAAAAAAGCTGTCGTCATAGGTTTTTCCTAAAAAAACATTGGAAAGAACTTTCTCAGAGGAAAAAGGCAGCACGGCGTTGCTTATGTACGCGAGGGTATCATTTTGGTGGGTGACGACAACATGGTTTCGGTCAACAATCCAAAGATCGGCCTGCGTTAATCGCTCCATTAATAAGACCTGATATTCTGTAGATGTGTTTTGCCTGATCAGCGCAATCAGATCATGGTCGTCCGCTTCGGGGTGCAGCGTTTCCACAAGGCTTTTTGCGATATTATAAGCGTTTCTGCGCAATGTCAGCGTGTTTTGTTGAAGTATCTGACGGCGGGAAAGAACTGAAAACATAGCGGTCGCTATCAGAGCGTATACACATAAAATCACCGCCAACATCAGTATTAAGCGGACAGTTAGGCTTTTTTTCATTCCACCTTTACCTCGAATTGATAGCCGATGCCCCAGACTGTTTTAATCTGCCAAGAGGGGTGGTCAAATTCGTCCAACTTGGCCCGCAGCCGCTTGATATGGGTGTCAATGGTGCGGTCGGTGCTCTCGGTGTTGTAGCCCCACGCCATCGTCAACAGATTATCCCTTGTAAAGACTCTTCCAGGGTTGGAGGCAAGGATGCAAAGAAGGTCCAGCTCCTTTCTAGTGAGTTGGACGACCTGCCCGCCGATTTTGACAAGGCTGAGCTCGGGCTGGATAAGTAGGTTTGCCAAAAAGATATTGCGACGGCTTGTTTTTTCACTAGAGCGGCGTAAAACAGCACGGATACGCGCCATAAGCTCCCCTGTTGAAAAGGGCTTTACAATGTAGTCATCAGCGCCAAAATCTAGCCCGCTGATTCTGTCTGCATCCTCACCTTTAGCGGTAATCATTAGGATGGGAACATCCGAAACCCTGCGAATCTGCTGGCAGACAGCAAAACCGTCCAGTTTGGGCATCATGACGTCGAGCAATACCAAATCGGGGGCATGGCTGAAAAAAAGGTCCAGCGCCTGCTGCCCGTCCAGCGCAGTGACAACGGCGTACCCTTCACTTTTCAGATATTTTTGAAGTATTTCATTAATTTTAGGATTATCATCAGAAACAAGAATAGTCTTCATATCATCACTTAGCCTTTAGATGTGGGATGTGTTTTAAAGTTTAACAGAGAATCAAATCAGTGTCAACGAAGGTGGAATGTGTTTGACATTCTTATAATGATGCCATAAAATGAGAAAAAAGGAGGGATTGCGGTGAGGCGTTTTATTTTGGCGGGGTTGCTTTTACTTTCTGCGTGCGCACAGGCAGCGCCGGAGCCCCATGTTACCACCTGTTATCCCGATGGTATCTATCGTGGAACCTATTATGATTATTCGACTGAGCAGCTTGCAGTGGAATTTGAAATGAAAAACCAGCAATTTGAAGCTATAAGGTTTATCAGTATGCGATACCGTGACGGGGATTATCTTAATTGCAATGCAACGCAGGCGCAGCAGGCAATTGTGGCGCAGTATCAGAC
>JAEWNU010000095.1 GCA_023456995.1 Bacillota bacterium | reverse complement strand
ATGCCGGCGGGGCTGCTTAAGGGCATTCGCACGCTGAACTCTAATATTGTATTGGAAATTGGGTATGCGGCCGACCTGCACCGTGCGGCACTGGTGGCTACCGGCGTAGTGTTGTTTGTTTTCATTCTGATTATTAATCTTGTGTTTACACTGGTCACAAGGAGGGAGAAATAATGAAAAAGCCCCAAATAGCTGCCTCGACTGATCCACTTTCTATCATGTTGTGCATATTTGTCTGGCTTGCCACCGCGGTCACAGCATCGGTGTTTCTCTCTGTTGTGGGGTATGTATTGATCAAAGGTCTCCCAAATCTCACGCCGTCGCTGTTTTCTTTTACTTATAACAGCGAAAACGTCTCTCTTTTTCCTGCGCTGATCAACACTTTCAGCATCACAGCGCTGTCGCTGCTTGTGGCGGTGCCGCTCGGAGTTTTCTCGGCGGTTTACACCGTGGAATATGCGCGTCGCGGCAACAAGCTGGTGAAAATTGTACGCATGACAGCCGAGACACTTTCAGGCATTCCTTCCATCGTCTACGGTCTGTTTGGATTCCTGTTTTTTGTGTCGGCATTAGGGTGGAGCTTTTCCATGCTGGCGGGTGTTTTTACGCTGGCTATCATGATTCTGCCGCTGATTATGCGTACCACTGAGGAAGCGCTCCAGTCGGTGCCCGACTCTTTTAGAGAAGGCAGTTTTGGCCTTGGTGCGGGTAGGTTGCGCACTGTGTTTAAGATTGTGCTTCCGGCGGCACAGCCGGGCATTATGGCAGGCGTCATTCTCTCGGTGGGCAGAATCGTGGGTGAGACAGCCGCATTGATTTATACATCTGGTACGGTTGCAAAAATACCGGCTTCGCTAATGCAATCGGGGCGCACCCTCTCAGTGCACATGTATGCACTGGCAAGCGAGGGGCTTTATATTGACCAGACCTATGCGACGGCGGTGGTGCTGCTGGTTATTGTGACTGGAATTAATGCCCTGTCGTCTTATCTGGCGCGCAGGCTGACACGAGAGAGGTGAATGCAATATGGAAAATAAATTTACAGTAGAAGCACTCAATCTTTATTATGGAGATTTTAAGGCGCTTAAAAGTGTCTCGCTTGGAATATCACCAGGAGAAATTACAGCGTTTATAGGCCCTTCGGGCTGTGGAAAATCCACGCTGTTAAAAACGCTTAACCGCATGAATGATCTGGTGGAAGGCTGCCGAATAGAGGGCAAGGTTTTGCTTGACGGCCACGATATCTACGGCAGCATGGACGTAAATTTGCTGAGAAAACGCGTAGGCATGGTATTCCAGAAGCCAAACCCGTTCCCGATGAGCGTTTATGATAATATTGCATTCGGCCCCAGAACCCACGGCGTTAAAAATCGCTATAAACTTGATGAAATTGTTGAAAAATCACTGCGCGATGCCGCCATATGGGAAGAATTAAAAGATCGCTTAAAAAAAAGCGCACTAGGGCTCTCTGGCGGCCAGCAGCAGAGATTGTGCATTGCGCGCGCGCTGGCGGTAAATCCTGAAGTTCTACTCATGGACGAACCCACCTCGGCTCTAGACCCAATTTCTACACTTAAAATTGAGGAACTTGCCGCAGAACTTAAAAAGAATTATACTATTGTTATCGTCACCCACAACATGCAGCAGGCGGTCAGAATTTCGGATAAAACGGCATTCTTCCTGCTTGGCGAGGTTGTGGAGTATGACGCAACCGACAACATATTTTCCATGCCTAAGGATAAGAGAACCGAAGATTACATCACAGGGAGGTTTGGATGATGAGAAGCCGATTCGACGATCAGCTTGAACTGTTAAACCGTGAGTTGACCCACATGGGCGCACTGTGCGAGAATGCTATAGCCAGTGCGGCAAAGGCACTTTTTGAAAGCAAGGACGGTCAAGTGCTGGCGATTAAGGCGATAGAAACCGACAGCCGAATCGATCAAAAGGAGCGCGAGATTGAATCTCTTTGCTTAAAGCTTCTGTTACATCAGCAACCGGTAGCAAAAGATTTGCGCCAGATTTCCTCCGCGCTAAAAATGATCACCGACATGGAGCGCATTGGTGACCAAGCCTCCGACATCGCCGAAATTGTACGAACAGGCGGCATCAACGCCGTCGCCGAGGATGACGAGCTGCCGGTTGCGCAGATGGCGCGCGCTGCTATTAAGATGGTGACTGACAGCATTGAAGCGTTTGTACAGAAAGATATTGAGCTCGCAAATTCGGTGATAGCGGCCGACGACGTGGTGGACGATTATTTTATACAGATTAAGAAAGCGCTGATTGCGATGATTTCTGCGCATCACCCGAAGGGCGAATGGGCGCTAGATATTTTGATGATTGTCAAATATCTCGAGCGCATCGGCGACCACGCCACAAACATTGCCGAATGGGTGGTTTTTTCTATCACCGGCGAGCATCCCAAGGATAAGGGGGAAGCCAATGATTTACTGCGTTGAAGATGACGACAGCATTCGTGAGCTGGTGGTGTATACGCTGCGCTCTGGCGGGTATGAGGCCAAAGGGTTCTCTGACGGCAACCAGCTTGACGAAGCGCTGCGCCAGCAGACACCTGCCCTGATTCTGCTGGATGTTATGCTGCCGGGCGAGGATGGTGTGAGTATTCTGCGCCGTATACGTGCCTCGGCGCGGCTGAGGCGGCTGCCGGTGATTCTGGCTACTGCCAAGGGCGCTGAATACGACAAAGTGATCGGGCTTGATTCGGGTGCAGATGACTACATCGCTAAGCCCTTTGGCATGATGGAGCTGCTTTCGCGGGTCAAGGCGGTGCTGCGGCGTTGCGTACCCGAGGGCGGAGCCGAAAATCTGACCGCGGGGGAGGTTCGCATGTATTCCGACCGGCATATGGTGACGGTTTCCGGGCAGGAAATTACGCTGACGCTCAAGGAATTTGAGCTATTGCGACTGCTGATGAGCAGCCCTGGACGCGTGTTTACGCGGGATATGCTGATTGAGACGCTGTGGGGTTATGATTTTGACGGCGAAACGCGCACGGTGGATGTGCATGTGCGTACCCTGCGCCAGAAGCTGGGCAGTGCCGCTGGTATTATCGAAACGGTACGGGGCGTGGGATATCGATTGGGAGAAGGGCTATGACAAAACGTATTTTTTCCACCATCTGCGC
>JAEWNU010000094.1 GCA_023456995.1 Bacillota bacterium | reverse complement strand
AATAATAATACGCAAGAGGATAATAACTATGTGCCGGTACCACTGATTAACCCGTCGACGGGTGCAGCGGCATGAGCATGAAGTAATTTGGGCGTTTCACAAAAGAAAGCCATAATTTTGCTTCGGTGTGCGTAGATACAATGGATAGAAAAGCCGCAGGAGCATTGTTTCCTGCGGCTTCTTTGCTTGTATGGGGAGATTGTGTCGGTCAGTCCGATTAGTTCGCTTTTTTAATTTTTATTACAATGTAATTGACTGACACGCTTTCGATGAATGCTTTTTTTGACAGCATGAATTTATGACGGAGGCGTTTGATATGAGAAAATTTTTTGCGGTACTGCTTACCGTGGCAATTTTTCTGACGGCCTGCGCAAGCACGCAGCCCACGCAGGTCGGGGAGATATCATCGAGCGAGAGCGCATCGGATTCAGCGTCGGTTTCGGCGGTGTCGTCACAGGCGGACTCGGCGGCTGACGAAGGTTCGTCATCGGTGCAGTCGTCGCAATTATCGGAGAGTGGAGCGGTTTCACCCCAACCGGCGGAAAGCGCGGCACAGTCGGGCACGCAAGCACCGCAGGCAGTACCGTTGAGCTGGTGGCAGGCGGGGCTGGCCAGAGACAAGATGGTTTTGATAATCGATGAGATGGGACCCAGCCTAGAGAACCGCTTTGCAGATTTTACTGTGTATGACGACAAAAGAAAACTTAGCCGCGCAGCTTGGAACGATTTTTCCGCGCTGGATGAAGAAAACCCCGACCGCGCTTATGATGTGTCGCTGATTCTCAATTCCGCGCGGGAAAGCAACGACATCGGCGCGCGGATTTTGCCTGACAACTTTTTTGAGCTGGTGGCGGTTGACGACACCAAGTATACCGGCGAATTTTTTGAAAAGGGCATCAGGCTCACCCGGTCGCTGCCGAGCCAGGACAAGGGCGACAGTGTGCTGCTGGCACTGAACCCCGACGATTACGCCAAGCTTCAAGCCAATGTTGCCAACACGCTGGATTCGGATTATGGCTACAAGGTAGCGTGGCTTTCGATGATGCGGCGCAGTCGCATGGTTTCTGCCACCATCACGAGTAGCGACGGCAAGGCGATTAACACGCTGGATTTTACGAAACCCCTGACATCTGAGGATAAGAATTACCTGTTCCAGCATTATTTTTATGACGATGTAAACGCGGGCGTGTATGACGACAGCCGGGGCGTGGTCAACACGGCGCTGCCCGATGCGGCAAAAGTGGAAATCACCTTTAATAACGGGCTGGTGTTCCAGATTTTCTATACGAAGGACTATATGCTTGTCCACGCAAGCGACGTGCAGGGCTCGTTGCTTTACCGGCTGCAATCCGACTATGCCGTCCAGGAGATCGACAACTACGCTAATGAGGTAATCAATATAAAGACCGGCAAGCCGGTGATCTACCTCTATCCCACGCAGCCGACCCAATGCACCGTGACGGTGGGGTATCCGCTGTTTACCTACACCTATCCAAAGTATGACAACGGCTGGCGTGTTACCGCCTACCCCGACGGCAGACTGGTGAACAAAGCCGACGGCAGCGAGCATTATTATCTGTTCTGGGAGGGCAAGGAGCGCGTCAACTGGGATTTTGCATCCGGTTTTGTGGTGAAGGGAAAAGACACCGAAAAATTTCTGCGCGAAAAGCTGGCTTTTATGGGGCTGACCCCGCGCGAATATAACGATTTTATCACCTACTGGGTGCCGCAGATGCAAGGTGCGGACTATAACCTCATCACTTTTGCAGGCGCGCAGTACGAGGCGCTGGCCCCGCTGACCGTGACGCCAGCGCCCGACAGCGTGCTGAGAGTGCATATGGTGTTCAAGACCCTAGACGCGCCGGTGGAAATCCCCGAGCAGACGCTTAAACCGTTTGAGCGAAAGGGCTTTACCGTTGTTGAGTGGGGCGGCACCAACGCGGATTAGAAAATGGCTGATTAAAGTGGCCCATAATATGATTTTTAGCGGGCGGGTGGACGGTGATCCACCCGCTTTTATTATGAGGGCGCTATAGCTGCGTGGCGACTTATTTATCTATCACTTTGCCGTCACCGTTATGTCATTCACCGCATAGCATGAAGCGAGAGGTGAACACAATGCGCGATGTGCTTTTAGTCATTTTGGGGGTCTGTGGAACACTGGTTGCTGGTATGATCTGTGAACAAGGCTTGGTCTGGCTGCTGCGTCCGGCGCGTCACTGCGGCACGGTGACGCTGCTGCCGGTGACAGGGGAATGCCCGAGTCTGGAGCGTCAGTTGCGCTGGCAATATTTTTGTATGCAGTCACATCCTTGCCGCAGGGGGGAGCGCCTGGTCATCGTCGACTGCGGCGCGAGCGAAAACACGCTGCTTAAGGCCGAGATGTTCTGCCGCAGCAGGCCCGGTGTAATCATAAGCACGCCCGAGGGACTGCGTCGGATTATCGGGAATGATGCCATTTACAAAGCGGTAGGGATTGTATTATACTAATACTATAAACCACTAAAATTTTGATAATGTTGTGACGGATTTTCCCCCTTTGCATCGTTTCTGGCGATGAGCAACAGCCCTTTTTTCTTACGCGGCTTGGCGGGATAAAAAATCTGCGTGCTAATTTAGTCAACTTTTTATTGGGCAATGAATAAAGAAATCAAACTGACCTGCGGGGGCCTGCCGCGGCTTCCGCAGGATTTTTATAAGGCGTCGGGTGCTTTTGCTGTGGATTTTCCGCAGGTGCCCTGAGCAAAAGGGTTTAAGGAGGCTGCCTGTGGAGAGCATCGATAGAGTTCAGGGTGTGGTAAGCGACGTGGTTTACCACTCGGAGGAAAGCGGCTTTACCGTGCTGGAGCTCACCATTGGGGACGAGACCCTCACGGTGACGGGACAGGCGGTTGGGGTCAGCCGCGGGGAAGAGGTTATCGCCACAGGGCGGTTTGTCATGCACCCCAACTACGGCCGGCAGCTCAAGGCTGTCGCCTTTGAGCATGTGATGCCCGCCACCTCGGCGGCGATTTTACGCTATCTTTCGGGCGGGGCGGTCAAGGGCATCGGGCCGGTGACAGCTTCGCGCATTGTGGCAAAGTTCGGCGACAAGACGCTGGATGTCATGGAGCGTGACCCCTCGCGCCTTTCGCAGGTGCGGGGCATCTCGCCGCAGAAGGCTGAGAGCATCAGTCAGGAATACACCCGCCTTTTGGGGATGCGCGCTGTGATGGCGTTTTTATCGGCGCACAACATTGAGCCGACGGCGGCGGTCGCCATGTGGAAAAAGTGGGGTGCGATGGCCAGAGAGCGCATCAATGCCGACCCGTTCTGCCTTTGCGAAAGGGATGTCGGCGTGCCGTTTGAAAAGGCGGATGCCATTGCCGCTTCGCTTGGTGTTGGCGAGACCGACGGTTGCCGTGTGCGTGGGGGGCTTTTGCATGTGCTGGCCCACAACCTTAATAACGGACATGCCTGCCTGCCCATCCACAAGCTGGTGGAAGCCTGCTGCCGTCTGCTGAACATCAGCTCCGGGCCGGTTGAAGTTGGCGTAGACGAACTTTGTGAGCGCGGCGAGGTTGTGAGCGAAGAAATTTACGGGGTGCGCTTTATCTATCTGCCCGACCAGTTTTTTTCCGAAACGTATGTGGCAGAACGGCTGGGCATGATGATGCGTTTTCCGTCGCAGGATGCCCCTGTCACCGCCGACGAGCTGGCGGCGCTGGAGCGCGAGCTTGGCATCAGCTATGCCGAGCAGCAGCAGCGGGCTATTTTCTGGGCGGCGGAGCACCCCATTATGATATTGACCGGCGGCCCCGGTACCGGTAAAACCACAACGCTAAACGGCATCATTACACTGTTTGAGCGCCGTGCCATGAAGGTGGCGCTCGCCGCCCCGACAGGACGCGCGGCCAAGCGCCTTTCAGAGGTGACCGGGCGCGAGGCCAAGACCATCCACCGGCTGCTTGAGGTGGATTTTGGCAGCCGTGAGCGCGGAGATTTGCAGTTTAAGCGCAATGAGCGCAACCCACTGCCGTTTGATGCGGTGGTGGTGGATGAGATGTCGATGGTGGATGCCACGCTGTTTTCGTCGCTGTTAAAGGCGGTGCGCACCACGGCACGCCTGATTCTGGTGGGCGACCCCGACCAG
>JAEWNU010000093.1 GCA_023456995.1 Bacillota bacterium | reverse complement strand
CTTCTATTCGCCGCATTCGCCACACGGTTTCAGCCTCAGTAACAGCTGATCTTACTGGTTTTATAATGAGCGCAATTTGTGTCAGAATATTTTTCTATATGTAATTTTTTGGTAAACTTAGCGTTTTAAAGCCTTTTGGGCTATCATATTTTCAAATCATTTAACCTGCTTAACATTAACACCGGGCTTAGCAAAAAGCGCCGAATAGCGCGTTTTGCTAAGCCCGACTTATAAAATCAAACTTACGCTCGGGCGGCTAAAAGTGACTCTATAAACTGCTTGGCCACGCGCGGAGATCGTCCTGCTCGGCGCAGGGCATAAGCCTCCGCGCTTGCAATGAGTGTTTCTTCTGGCAAAATGATGCCATTAATTTGTGCTAGGCACAGTACAATGTCAATGTATTGTTGTTTGCCCGGTCTTTCAAAAGTGACCGTAAGCCCGAACCTGTCAGAAAGTGAGGTTAATTCAGCAATGGTATCACCAAAATGAATTTCATCGCCCTCGCGGTCGGAGAAACACTCCTTAACCAAATGACGACGATTACTAGTGGCGTAAACCGCCACATTATCATTTTTATAGGAAACTGAACCCTCTAAAATTGCTTTTAATGCCGCAAAATTGTCATCATCCCTTGTAAATGACAGATCGTCAATGAACAGAATAAACCGCAGCGGGTTGGTAGAAAGGCGGTCGAGCAGCGCAGGTATCTCGGTGAGCTGGTTCTTTTTAAGCTCTATCAGTCTGAGCCCACGGTGTGCATATTGATTAACGATCGCCTTAACAGTTGAAGACTTTCCTGTACCGCTGTCGCCATAAAGCAACACGTTGGCAGCTGGACGACCCTCGATAAGCGCCAGCGTGTTGTTTACCACCAGCTGGCGCTCACGCTGATAGCCTGGCAGGCGGTCAAGCGAAATGGGGTCGGGGTGACGAACGGGCACCAGCGTTTGATTTTCGAGAACAAAAGCCCGGTTTTCCGAAAAGATTCCATAGCCATAGCGATTTATCTGTGCGACACGCTCGGCATAACCCGCCTTAAAATCGTGGTGCGTACAGTAATAGGCGGGCAAAAAGCCATCATATTCCAATGCCTCGCGCAGAGTCTGTGGCGAAAGGCAGCTAATCTCTTCCAGAAGCAAAAGTTCCTGCTCAAGGCACTCTTCTAGCAACGGAGAAATCGGCTGTTGCCCGACGGCGCGTAGCATATAAAGGTTTTCATCCTGCAATACCAAGTTTAGCAGGTAGTCCGATAGGTTCTCTCCTTTTTCATAAAGAGCCTCTATAAACAGCGCATAATATGAAATAACCGCGTTCCCATCGGATTCCATCAGCCGCATCAAGTTACTAAGTACCGCATCTTTTAATAGTTTGCGGAATATGACCATCCCATGTAAACGAACACTTAGAGAATAATATTTTGACATGAAGAACAATCCTTTTTTGAATAATGTTACTATTTTATCTTAGATGTATTTTACTGTAAAGTAGTTTTTAATATTTTCTTTTGTACGGCATCGTGCTATGCTATAACAATAATTGCGATAGCACGTTGCCTTTATTTTTGTCTGGATCGCTATATACACACACTATAAAATGCACTATAAAAACCATATCCGGATTAATAATCTTACGGTTGCCAAATCAGTTATATGGAGGCTCAGGGCATGAGAATAATAGATGCACACTTGCACATGAAGAAAACTGAGGGCTTTGATGCCCTTTGCCGTGATTGCGGCCATAAAAACGAGTTCCCACATTTGATGTCATGTTTTAAACAGGAGCAAATTGTCGGCTGTGTAGTAATGGGTACCGGTTTGTTGGAGGGCAATCCCTGCCGCCCCGGGCTTTTTGACCTTGGGGGGCCTGCGGATGTGAAAGCTTATCAATACCCAGCTTCAGTCGGCTTTTGCATCGGGGTGGATCCTGAAGGACTACGTAAAGAGAATCTAATGAAAACGCTTGCTTCCTACCGGGAGGCAATAGCCTGCCCGAGCTGCGTCGGTTTCAAGATTTATCTGGGATACCGCCCTTTTTATGCTGACGACAGCTTGTATCATCCGGTTTATGAACTTGCGGCAGAATCCAATCTAACCGTAGCTTTTCACACCGGGGACACGGCCAACCCCACCGGTAGGCTAAAGTTTTCTCACCCACTCACGGTTGATGAGGTGGCAGTACGTTATCCAAACCTCCGTTTGGTTCTATGCCATTTTGGTAACCCGTGGATGCTTGACGCTGCCGAGGTGGCAAAAAAGAACCCGAATGTTTATGTCGAGCTTTCCGGCCTGGCAGTGGGTATACCAGATGCTGCTGCGTTTAGACATCGCTATAAGAGCTATGTAGAACAACTTGAAACCTGGCTTTGCTATCTTGACCGGTGGGATCACGTGCTATACGGCTCGGACTGGCCTCTGGTGAACCTGCACGCCTATATTGCGCTTATTCAGTCGTTTGTGCCGCAAAGCGAGTGGGAAAAAGTGTTTTACCAGAATGCACTGACCGCTTACCCACGTCTTAAAAACTTATTATAGTCTTTGACTTCTGAATGTGTTTTGAATAAATTGACCTTCTCAAAAGCGTTTATATGGATTTTTCGGCGATTTAGTATCAATTGTTTTGTCGTAAGAATACCATATAAAAGATAGCTGTGAGGAGGTCTTTTAGTGATAAAAACACATCTGACGCGCTTCTATTTGAGCGCAAACACACCGCTGGGATTTGTTTCACGGTTAAATACGCTTTGCGACGTCGACAGATTTTCCCGCATTCTTCTACTCAAGGGCGGAACAAGAAAAAGGCGGGCCGAACTGATAAATTTTGCGGCTAAAGCAGCAGATGCAGCGGGATACATTGTCCACCTTGCAGTTTCGGCCGATTCCGCAAGCGCACCAGAAGCGGCCTATTGGGGCGATACCGCCCTTATAGACAGCGCGCAGCCTCATGCCATTGAACCACGCTATCCGGGCGCAGTGGAAGAAATCCTCTGTCTGGGCGATTGTTTCGATACTGAAAAACTGCGCCAAAACAAAGCGAGTGTTATTGCGCTAACCAACAAGGAAGATCGTTTACGCGAGCAGTCCCGCCGCTATTTGTGTGCGGCAGACGCTCTGTGCAACGATAATTATCGCATAGCACTTGAGGCTACTGATCTTGAAAAAATAGAGCGACAGGCAGACCGCATTGCCGCCAAGGCGTTTAACGGTAACAAAGCCATTGAAGAAATTCGAATTTTTTCAGATGGCTACCGGATACTCCCCGAACTTTCATCAATGGAATCTTTTAAGAATGTTGTTCTTCTGGAGGATGAATACGGGCCGTCATCCGGCCTGCTTCTAAAAGCGTTGCATAAGCGCGCCTTAAGCTGCAACTGCCATGTTATTTGTGGTTATAGCCCCTTGGCTCCGTTTGAGAGACTTGAACAGCTGATTTTGCCCGAAATGTCGTTGGCTTTTTTGACAGTCAACGAGCGACTAACGGTGACTTGCGAGCCACAGCGTATTATTAACGCACGGCGGTTTACCAACAAGAATATTCTGGCTACCCATAAGAACCGAATTGCATTTAACCGTAAAGCAGCGCGGCAGATGTTCCAACAATCGCACAGTCTGCTGCAAAATGCGCAAAAGGTGCATGCCGAACTAGAACTCATCTATGATAATGCGCTGAATCAGTCGCGTTTTAATCAGCTTTGTGAGCGGGCGGCCGCAGCGGTTTAAGTATGTTTACCGTATTTAAGTGAGGTAATAATTTTTCAATTTTTATACCAAGAAGCTTATTGTATAAAATGTCAGTTGACATAGAGCATGAAAATATGTTATTTTTATAAAAATATATTTTTTCTATGAATTAATATTGAATAATGGTAGAGGTGCGGTGTTTAAGAGTATCCCGGCTAAAATGGGCGACAGGCCATCGGGAAAAAGGAACCACCGCCGAAGCGCAAAAAGCATTGTCGTGCTTTTTGCGGCTGGTGCATCGCAAAATATGTGATGCACTGTCACGGGTGTGGAGCGCTATCATTTGCCAAACGGGGGTTTAATTCCCCCCTTTTGCAACGCGGCATACCATCCGGTGTGCTGCGTTTTTATTTTTGTGCAACTCATTTTAGGTACTAAAACAGAAAAGGAAGGGAATATTATGGAATCTGTCTCTGTAGGTTGGTTATCAATTTTGCCGCCCATTATTGCAATCGGGCTTGCACTTATTACAAAAGAGGTTATCTCTTCGCTACTAATCGGTATTTTATCGGGAACGTTGATTTATACAGCTGCAATGGGTGGCAACCTGGTGGTTGACACGCTCAAAAACACCTTTACTCTGATGGGAAATCGTTTTGACTTGAATATTATCCTGTTTTTGGCGCTGGTCGGTGCACTGGTCACGCTAATCACCATGGCAGGTGGCTCGCGGTCTTATGGTGCGCTGATGAACAAAAAGCTAAAGAGCAAAGGGAGCGCTATGCTGGCCACCGGCGGACTTGGCGCACTGATTTTCATCGATGACTACTGCAATTGTCTTACGGTGGGAACCGTCATGAAACCGGTTACCGACCGTTTTAAGATGTCGCGCGCAAAACTCGCATACATAATTGACGCAACAGCTGCGCCAATCTGCATCATTGCGCCCATTTCTAGCTGGGGTGCCGCCGTTATATCGTCGCTGCCCGAGGAAAGCCACATATTCGAAAGTGGCATTCACGCGATGGTTTCGACCATTCCGTTTAATCTCTATGCACTTTTATCAATTGTAATGTTGATCGCGCTCTCAATCACAAATCTCGATTTTGGCCCGATGGCTAAAGCTGAGGCCAGAGCGATGAAGGGTGATCTTGGTGCAATTGATGTCTCGCTGGGCGATGGCACGAAAATTTCGGACAAGGGTACTATCTGGGATTTGATTCTTCCCGTTATTGTCTTGATTGTGGTTTCCGGTATTGCTATGCTAGAAAACGGAGGCTACTTTGCGGGTGGCATGACGCTTGCCGAAGGGTTCGGCAACTGTTCCTCCGGTCCTGCACTGGTGCTTGGCTCTTTTGTGGCGCTTGTCTGGGCATTTGTTCAATTTGTGCCGCGTAAACTGATGACCGCTCGAGAGTTTATGGGTGGCATTACCGAAGGCATTAAGTCCATGGTTCCGGCTGATATCATCCTTGTGTTGGCGTGGACCATTTCAGGTGTTTGCCGCGACCTGCTCATGACCGGCGATTTTGTCGGCGTAGTGGTTCAAGAAAGCAATATTCCTATTGCCATTCTGCCCGCGATTACCTTTGCCATTGCTGCAGGCCTTTCCTTCTCAATGGGTACTTCGTGGGGAACCTTTGGCATCTTAATCCCAATTGTTTTTGCCATTTGTGAGGCGGTTGCGCCATCTCTTATCATACCTGTTCTGGCCGCTTCGCTGGCTGGCTCGGTTTTTGGCGACCACTGCTCGCCAATTTCGGATACGACAATTATGGCGTCCGCCGGCGCTGGCTGTGACCACATTGAACACGTCTCTACCCAGATACCCTATTGTATTTTGGTCGCGATTTGTTGCTTTGTTGGATATTTAGTAGCCGGATTTACCAACGGCAATCTGCTGCTGACACTAGGCGTTTCAGTTTTGATGTTGCTTGGCCTGTTGGTAATACTGCATAATAGATTCGGGTCTGCTGAATAGGGCTAACAAATAGTACACTTATACTGGCCAACATGGTTAATAAAGCATATTATATTAAGTTGCAAAACTGGCGAAGGTTATACCTCCGCCAGTTTTTTAGTCGGTTTATATAATAGTTTGTTAAGCAAAGCCAGAAATCTACGCCATCTTAGAACTTAAAGCTTTCTATAACCAGTTCTAGCATCAACAAGGTTTTTTAACGGTTTTTCCTGAATAAAAGACGTGAGGTTTTCTGCCAACAGCCTGATTAATCTATTATGTGTTTCCGGCAGCGAAGAACCGCCTGAAACATGCGGCGTTATAACAAGGTTCTGTGTCTGCCACAAGCGGCTGCCGGCAGGGAGCGGCTCGGGAACCGTGACATCCAATGCCGCGCCCGATAGCCTACCTGCATCCAACGCGTCGCAAAGTGCATCGGCATCCACCGCACTGCCACGACCAATATTGATGAGTACCGCCCCAGGCTTCATTTTTGCGATTCGCTCAGCATCCATTAAGCCTTGCGTTTGCGCTGTCTGCGGCAAGCAGAGGGCCACGGTGTCAGCAAGGGGGAGCAGTTCATCAATTTTATCGGAAAGATAAAGCTCATCTACATAGTTGGGTTTATCGATCCCAGCGCGGCGCACACCAATTACCTTTGCATCAAACGCCTTAACACGCTTAGCAAATTCACTGCCGATATCGCCAAGGCCGATAACCAGCACCGTAGAATTCCATATAGACCGCACCTCACCAAGACTTTGCCAACGGCTTTGGTGTTGTTGGTCGCGGTAAAGATGCAGCTTTTTGTTAAGCGACAGCAGCACACCCACCATATACTCGGATATGGCTAAGCCATAACTGCCGGTAGCATTAGCCAGAAGCACCCCCTGAGGCAATACGCCTTCAGCCGCATAAATATCCGAGCCCGCAGTAAATAGCTGCAACAGCTGGAGAGACCGGGCATTTTTAAGAGCGCCTATTGGCGGGTTGCCTAGAATAACTTCAGCAGCGGCCAACTGTTGCTCATCAATTTCGTTGGGCTTACAGTAAATGAATTTTGCATTTGGGGCACAGCTTTCAAGCAATTCTCGCTGACTGGAATTAGCAGAAACCAACACTAAAACATTTGCAACGTCGCGCATGAGCTTATCCCTCCAAGATATAAGATGAAGACGGGGGAGATGGTTGCACCCACAACCGTCTCCCCCATAGTTTACCACTAAATCAAGCCTAAATCAATTTTTCAATTTCTACAGCAACACACTTGCCCATCTCACTACAGCCAATTTTTTTACAGCCCTCGGACATGATATCCGCTGTGCGTAAACCTTTGCTGAGAACGTTTTCAACAGCAGCTTCAATGGCATCAGCCTCTTTTTCCATATCAAAGGAATACCTTAGCAGCATCGCTGCCGAGAAAATTGTGCCGATGGGATTTGCAATGTCTTTGCCGGCAATATCCGGTGCTGATCCGTGGATCGGTTCATAAACGCCAAAAGAATCTGAACGCAGGCTAGCCGAAGGCATCATGCCAATGGAACCCACAATCTGACTGGCCTCATCTGAAAGAATATCACCAAACATGTTCTCGGTAACGATAACATCAAACTGCGCAGGGGCACGCACCAATTGCATGGCAGCGTTATCTACCAAGATGTCGGAAAGTGCCACGTCTGTGTATTCCGCCGCAATAGCGTGCGCGCGTTCTTTCCAAAGTCGTGAAGAATCAAGCACGTTAGATTTTTCAACCGACGCCAGTTTCTTGCTACGCTTTTTTGCAGCTTCAAAACCCACCCGCAAAATCCGGTCAATTTCGTGTTCGGAGTAAACCAGTGTATCGCGTGCGACGCGCTGTCCATTTTCAACTGTTGTCTCATGCGCACCAAAATAGATGCCGCCGGTTAACTCGCGGACAATCATAATATCGATGCCTTGCGCAACAATTTCAGTTTTAAGCGGACAGGCATAGGCCAACTGCGAATGCAGTTTAGCCGGCCGCAAGTTTGCGAAAAGCCCCAACGCCGCACGCATTTGTAACAGACCCTTTTCGGGGCGGATTTCCTTTGGTACGCCGTCCCACTTGGGGCCGCCGACTGAGCCGAGCAAAACGGCGTCGGCACTTTCGCAACTTTCACGAGTTGTCGCCGGGAAAGGCACACCGTGGCGGTCAATGGCACAGCCGCCAAAGTCCGCAAAGGTGAATTCAAAAG
>JAEWNU010000092.1 GCA_023456995.1 Bacillota bacterium | reverse complement strand
GTATCATAGATCGGAGTGTCGTAGGGACAAAAGCTTTCAGTGGCGTGAGTGTGATAGATTAAAACCTGTGGCTCCTTTGTATTTTCCAACGTAATGCTGGTCGGCTGGTTTAATACACTTTTAATATCCTTTTCAGTAAAGGACGTATCATTCCTCAGCCAAAAATGGCTGATAGGAAAAGCAAGTCCTCCATTCTTACCCGACATATCTTCGACCAGCACTTTACCCTGATATTTTTTTGGAATATCAGGTTGGATATCAGGCTGATCCGAAGAAAAGGGGTTGATTACCGGAGAGGCAGGTTCCGAAGTCGGCGCATCGACGCGCGGTTTTGAAATTGACTCGGACGAAGCGGGCGGCGTGACTGGCGATTCTGAGATGGGTTCTTGAGAAACAGATGAAGACGCAGATGCTGTGCCAAGCCGTTCTTTAAGCTGGTTAACGGTACCCTCCGGCATAGTCAGCGCAGCCGAAAAAAGTGCCGTGCGCACCAAAAACGGCGAAAGCGCGGGTAGAATTATGGCAATAACGCTCCAAAGCACGATTAATGTTATCGCAGCAGCAACGGCCACTTTTAAGCGGCGCAGCATTTTATATTCCGTCTTTTTCACCTGCATGCCCTCCGTATAGTCATCATTCCATCTTATTCGGTGGACCGGAGAAGTATGCAATATCACATGCTGCGAGATTAGCTCATCAATTCTGTGATATCTTGCTGGCTCAACTGCGGTTGAAGCGCCCGATTTATAGCTACAGCCATAATGCGTGCCCCTTGTGTGATAATTTGGTCGATATCTCGGGGCGTTACCATCATAGAAGCCGCAGTGTCACTGCCGCTACAGGAGGGGCAAAAATCACTTAAAAGCGTGGCGGCATCCACTACAGTTGGAATGCCGAGCGAAAATACGGGCACGCCTAAAGACTGGTTTGAAAGCTCTGCCCGTGCATTTAAGACACCGGAACCAGGCGAAATGCCTGAGGTCGAAAGCTGTATCGTCTTGCCAAGGCGCGAGGCGGAGCGCGCTGCCAGCGCATCCACTGCAATCACGGCAGAAAATGGCAGCGTTTTAATCGCTGATGCGACAAGATTTGCAACCTCAAACCCAGTCTGTCCCATGACGCCAGGCGCCAGTGAGCAAACCTTACGCAAATTTTGCAGACCAATGCTTTCAAGCTGTTCGGGCAAAAAGTGATAGGTAGCAATTACCTGCTGTGCGACATCGGGACCCAGTGCATCGGGCGTAATGTCGCGGTTGCCCAGCCCCACCACCAACACCGGCCCTTTGGGTAACAGTTCCTGCAAGGACTGAGTCAAAAGATTGATAAACGCCTGCGAGTTTGTCAGTTCGCCCTCAAAGGTCAGATATGTTCCAATTGGTCGGCCAAGACGCTTGGCGGCCTGCGGCGTCTCGATGCAGACATTGGTAAATTTAATATCCTGAATAACCTTTTCTGAGACGGATACACCGTCGGGCAGCTTTCCGTCGCCGGTATCGGCTGCTTCAAGAGCGAGATCGGTACGAGTTTCTGCTGAATTTTGCATAATAAAATCTTCCCATCAAAAAAATTGTGAAAACAGTTGCTTTTTTGCGCAAATAATGATAATATAACTTGTACTGTACTGCGATAGTAAGGAGGTGTAACAATGCCCAACATCAAATCCGCCAAAAAAAGAGTAAAGGTTATTGCCATAAAAACCGAACTCAACAAGGCTCAGAAATCCCGTCTGAGATCTACCGTGAAGAAAGCGGAGCTTTCTCTCGCAGAGGGTGCTGCAAACAGCGCTGAGGTTATTCGCAATGCCATTAAGCTTGTTGATCAGGCCGCAGCTAAGGGAATTATTCATAAGAATACAGCTTCCCGCAAGAAATCTGCATTGGCCATCAAGCTGAATAAAATAGGCTAAACAAAAAACGAACGGTTTCACCGTTCGTTTTTAGTTTGTGCGGGTTTTAACGTTTTAATAACATCTATTCAATCTATTTAAAAAAAGGCTGCGACTGCAGCCTTTTTTGCTTATTATCAACGCTTGCCATACGCTTCTTACAGCGCGGCTACAGCGTTGGCCGCCAAGGCCAGCCAATCCCCGCCAGGGATGCTTTCAATTACTCCAGCATCCACCGCTGCGGCAATTTCACGCTTTATCGGCAGCCGACCCAGCACACGAGTTTTGTGCTGTTCCGCAATCTCTTCCAGCTTGCTTTCGCCAAATATCGAGAACTTTTTGCCACAGTCGGGGCATTCGACATAGCTCATATTTTCCACCAGCCCTAGAACCGGTATGTTCATCATCTCAGCCATGCGCATCGCCTTCTCAACGATCATCGAAACCAAGTCTTGTGGAGAGGTAACAACAATAATGCCATTAACTGGGATGGATTGAAACACCGTCAGCGGGACGTCGCCGGTTCCGGGGGGCATGTCAATAAACATATAGTCAATATCCTCCCAGAGCACATCGCTCCAAAACTGCTTGACCGCGCTGGCGATAATAGGTCCGCGCCAGACAACAGGATCTGCATCGTTTTCAAGCAGCAGGTTGACGCTCATTACGTCGATGCCTTCCGCTGATGCTACCGGTAATATCACATTGCCATCGGTGGTGGCCTTTTGGGTAATGCCAAACGCGCGCGGGGCTGAAGGACCGGTGACATCTGCATCTAATATGCCAACGTGGGCACCGCGCCGGTTCATTTCGCAGGCCATGAGTGCTGTTACAAGGCTTTTCCCAACGCCACCCTTGCCACTGACAACGGCAATGACCTTCTTAACACTGCTTTTAGCATGAAGCGCTTCAATCAGGCTTTGTGGATTCTGGCGGTCTCCGCAGTTTGCGGAGCAGCTGCCACAATCGTGGTTGCATTCTGTGCTCATTAATTAAAAACTCCTTTAAAATAATCTCCTGCATAAATATAGGACTATTTAAGGCGGCTGTCAAGGGTATTGCTTGACCAATGTGCTATACTGATAATAATATTATTACAAGAAAGAGGGGAAAGCGGTGCAATTTGATATCCCGGAAAATATTCGGATGGTGCTAGAGTGCCTGCGCCAGGCAGGTTTTCGTGCTGTACCGGTTGGCGGCTGTGTGCGCGACCTATTATTGGGCAATATTCCGCACGACTGGGATATCGCCACCTCGGCTACGCCGACGGAAATGCTGGTGGCTTTTTCTAGTTTTAGGACGCTGGAGATTGGGCAGAGTGCTGCTAAGCATGGAACGATTACGGTTGTTATCGACCATACGCCGGTGGAGGTAACGACCTTTAGGCAAGATGGGACTTATTCTGATAGCCGAAGGCCGGATAGCGTCCAATTTTCTCGCTCGATTGAAACAGACCTTTCGCGCAGAGATTTTACAATCAACGCAATGTGTTTAGATGAGGATGGCGGCATTATCGATCTGTTCGGCGGGCAACAAGATTTAAAAACGGGTATCATACGCGCGATCGGGACGCCGGACCGTCGCTTTTGCGAGGATTCGTTACGTATATTACGGGCGCTGCGTTTTGCTGCTGTGCTAGGTTTTTTTATAGAGCCTCAGACTGCGGAAAGCATGCTGCGACATGCCGGGCAGCTTGCAGCGCTTTCAGCTGAACGCATAAGCGCTGAGCTTGTGAAGCTACTTTGCGCTCCGGATTGCGTGCGAGTATTGCTGAATTATCGCAAAGTTATTTTTGCAGTCTTGCCTGAGCTCAATTCCATTTCGGGGTTAGTGCAGCGGGAAAATTCCTACTGCTACGATGTATATGAGCATGCTGCGCATGCGGTAGGGTTTGCGCCTCCGGAATTTGTGCTGAGGGTTGCGCTGCTGCTGCACGATATCGGAAAACCGCTTTGTTCCGATGGCAGCGGACATTTTTATAGTCATGCGACACAAAGCGTTAAGTTGGCTGAAGAGATTCTTAGACGCCTGCGGTTGGGGAATATTATGCGTGCACAAATTCTATTCCTTGTGCAGTGTTACGATCTACCACTTTATAACGCAGATAAAATAACCATTAAAAAATTGCTTTCAAAATATGGGGTTGAGCCAATGCGTCGATTGATATTGGTGCAAAAGGCCGATATCATGGCGCGACGGCCGAATATTGCACAAGAGAGGCTTGCACGCTTGGAAGAAGTGGAACGCCAGATGCAGAGCATCGTGTCACAGCAAACACCTCTAAGCCGGTCTGAGCTTGCAATATCCGGAAGAGATATTATCGCGGCGGGGGTTATGCCCGGGCCACAGCTTGGTGCAGTGCTTGACTTGCTGTTGGAAAAAGTTCTTGAGGAAACCTTGCCAAACGACACTGGCGCATTGCTTGAATATGTTCGACATAACATGCCCGATCAGTGCAATAATGCTGCGCTTTAGTGTAAGCGTAGCATTAAGTGGTTGCACAGACTAAAAGTGCGATAAAAACAGATGGAATTTTTGCTGTTCGCTTATAAACAGTACATGCGGGACCGATAAAACGGTCCCGCATGTGGTTGGGTGGAAGAGGAATATAACTATTAGAAAATGCCCTGTGCCATCATGGCGTCGGCAACCTTCTGGAAACCAACGATATTAGCGCCTGCAACAAGGTTGTAACCCAGTCCATAGCGCTCAGCGCATTCGGCGGAGTTGTCATGAATCTGCTTCATGATCTGCTTGAGCTTGGCGTCAACTTCTTCAGCAGTCCAGTTGTATCTCATGGAGTTCTGGCTCATCTCGAGGCCGGAAACCGACACACCGCCAGCGTTAACAGCCTTGCAAGGTGCAACGACAACATTCTTCTGCTCCATCAAGAAAGCAAGAGCGTCATTGGTTGTAGGCATATTAGCAACTTCGATGTAGTACTTAACGCCGTTTTCAACAAGCTTCTTAGCGGATTCAATGTTAACGTCGTTCTGCATTGCGCAAGGCATAATGATGTCAACCTTCTCGCCCCAGGGCTTAGCGCCTTCAAAGAACTTGCAGCCGAACTTATCAGCATAATCCTTAACCTTGTTGCGGCCGGAAGCGCGCATCTCAAGCATGAAGTCAATCTTCTCTTCAGTGATGATGCCGTCGGCGTCATAGATATACCCGTCAGGTCCGGAAATGGTGACAGGCTTAGCGCCCAGCTCAGCAAGCTTTTTGACTGCACCCCAGCAAACGTTACCGAAGCCGGACAGTGCAACAGTCTTGCCTTCAATAGTATCATTCTGATGCTTGAGAACTTCGCAGAGATAGTAAACAGCGCCGTAGCCGGTCGCTTCAGGACGAATTAAAGAACCACCAAAGGACATGCCCTTACCGGTGATTGTTCCGTTCTCAAAAGCACCACGGAGTCTTCTGTATTGACCATAGAGGTAGCCAACTTCACGGGCACCTACACCGAGGTCACCAGCGGGAACGTCGACGTCAGGACCAATGTGGCGATAAAGCTCGCTCATGAATGCCTGGCAGAATCTCATAACTTCAGCATCAGACTTGCCGTTGGGATCAAAGTCGGAGCCGCCCTTAGCGCCGCCCATGGGCAGGGAGGTCAGAGAATCCTTAAAGGTCTGCTCAAAGCCGAGGAACTTAATGATGCCGGAATAGACGTTGGGAGCAAAGCGCAGGCCGCCCTTGTATGGGCCAATTGCGCCGTTGAACTGGCAGCGATAACCGGTGTTGGTCTGAGCAATGCCCTTGTCGTCAACCCAAGTCACGCGGAAAGAGATCATTCTCTCGGGCTCGACCATTCTGCCAAGCAGGTCTGCTTTCTCATATTCGGGGTGTGCGTCCACGATGGGGGACAGGGTGCTGTAAACTTCCTCAACACACTGCACGAACTCGGGCTCGTAATGGTACTTTTTCTTGACTTTTTCGATTACACTTTCGACATACGCGTTCATCTTAAAATCCTCCCAATCAATAAATAACAATTATATTAATTGCCACTCAACTTTGACAGAAAACCTGCAAAACAGTTTTTGTCTTCAAGCACATATTAACAC
>JAEWNU010000091.1 GCA_023456995.1 Bacillota bacterium | reverse complement strand
AGCACCAACGCAGATCAATATCATCGTCTGCGGCCTATGGCGCGTCAGACTGGTACAAAAGTGCGCATCACCAAAAAGTCGGGTTTGTGGGTTTACAGGCACCGGTACCGCCGCAGGAAGGGTTTTTTGGTGGGGCTTTTGTGCGTCATGCTGGCATTGATTATTTCTTCACAGTTTGTCTGGCGGGTAGATATCAACGGCTGCATAACCATACCAGAGCAAGAGCTGCGCGCTGAATTAGAGGAGCTGGGTGTCAAACCAGGTGTGTGGGCTGGTAAGATTGACGCGCGAACTCTTCAGCAACAACTGCGGCTCATGGATGGGCGCATTGCGTGGATTGCTATTAATATCGTGGGCAGCACAGCGCAGATTGAACTGCGCGAGCGAGATATTCCTCCGGATCCGCTTGACCCGGATGCACGGGTTGGCAACGTCGTGGCTGCCTGCGATGGGCAGATTCGTTATATGGAGGTTTACGAGGGGCAGTCAGTTGTAAAAATTGGTGATACGGTCAGTGCGGGCGATATTATTGTCAGTGGCATCATGGAAGATAAATATGGTAATAGACAGTTTAAATATGCCCGAGCCAAAGTTTTGGCACATACTTATGAAGATCAGGACATCGCGGTGCCGTTAAAGCAGCCCACCTGGGTTCCAAATGGTAATCCAAATATCAAAAGCTATCTAGAATGGGGATCAATTCGTATACCAATGTTTTTTCCGTTAAAAATGAAAGAGCAGCCGTATTCAATAACATGGCAGCGCGAAATGCTGATTTCTTCTGAAAATCTCTCGGTTTTAAGGCGTACCGCGACACCGGTACAACTTCAAACAAACGAAATTACTGAACTGGAGGCCAAAGAGTATGCGATGCGGCAGCTAAACGCCCTGCGAGAAAGTACCCCCGATTCAAAGGTTCTTTCTCGGGAAATTGACGGGCGGTGTGAGAAGGGGGTCTATTACCTAACCGAGCGTGCGCTGGTTGAAAAGGATATTGCTAGGGAAGTGGAAATTCTACAGCGCTAAAAGGACATTTTTTTACAGCATCCCTGTGACAAATATCCATAATTGTGATATAATTTTAAAGCGTATAGATAAAGCCTGCAATGGTAACTGCATCAATGGGCATTCTGTACGCTGTTCAGCCTATAAAAAGTGCGGGACATTATTCTGATGGATTGCCAATTTCGGTAGAATGGATGATTAAATGATAGAACAGCTGATCAATGTTGAACGAATGGAGCATACCCTGGCACTGTTTGGCAGCTTTGACGCCAACGTTAAGCTAATAGAGGAGACCTACGGCGTCAGCATCCTTTTGCGCGGCACCGACATAAAAGTCACCGGCGAGGCGGAGCAGGTCTGCCTCGCCGTTAAGGTTATCGAAGCGCTGATCTCTCTGATTAATACTGGCGAGGCGCTCACCGATCAGAATATCCATTATGTTATGTCGCTGGTTAGCGAGGGGCAGGAGGAGAAGGTTGCCCAGCTCACCGACGAAGTGGTCTGTATAACGGCAAAGGGCCGTCCATTGAAAGCAAAGACCCTTGGGCAAAAAAAATATATTGATGCTATCCGGAAGAACACCATTACGTTGGGCGTCGGCCCTGCCGGCACGGGCAAAACTTATCTGGCGGTGGCGATGGCGGTGCGGGCGTTCAGAGCACATGATATTAATCGCATTGTCTTGACCCGTCCTGCTGTCGAAGCGGGGGAAAAGCTCGGCTTTCTGCCCGGTGATCTGCAAAATAAAGTTGATCCCTATCTGCGGCCGCTTTATGATGCGTTGTTTGATATGCTGGGCGCCGAAAACTATCAGCGTTATGTCGAGCGGGGTAACATAGAAGTGGCACCGCTGGCCTATATGCGTGGCAGAACACTCGACGATTCATTCATCATTTTGGACGAGGCACAGAACACAACGCCTGAGCAAATGAAAATGCTTTTGACCCGCTTAGGGCAGAATTCCAAGGCGGTTATCACGGGCGATATTACCCAGATAGACCTTGCAGATAAAAAATCCGGCCTGGTGGAGGCAATCCGCGTGTTAAAAAACATCAACAGCATCGATATTATCCACCTCTCTGATAAAGACGTGGTGCGCCACCGACTGATTCAGGAAATTATCAAGGCTTATGAACACTATTATAATAACCCTACTTCACGACACTAGACGCTTTAAGCTTGGGAGGAAACGCGATTGGCTAAGGCAAAAGTATATATTTCAAACCGACAAAAAAAGGTTAAAATTCCCACAGGCGCGCGCCTGCTGATTAAGCGCTGCTGCAATGCAGTGCTCACCGCCGAGGGTATGGAAGAACCCGCTGAAATCAGCGTCAGCCTTGTGGATAATGAAAGCATCCGGGAATTAAACGCCTCTTATAGAAATAAGGATTCGGCAACCGATGTGCTATCCTTCCCGATGGGCGAAAAGGGTAGTTACGACATCAACGAAGAGACGGGTGCCAGCATTTTGGGCGATATCGTAATCTCTATGGAGCGTGCCGTAGAGCAGGCTCGCCTATATGGCCATTCGCTTGAACGCGAACTCGGTTTTTTAACGGTACATTCCATGTTCCATCTGCTGGGCTATGACCACGAGACTGACGGCATGCAGGCGCGAATCATGCATGAAAAGGAAGAAGTGGTGCTTCAGGGCCTGGGACTTTCCCGGGATGAAACCTTTATCACCGGAGAAGAGGAAATTTAAATGACTAAGAATATTTTTGTGTCGATTGTCGGACGACCGAACGTTGGCAAATCATCGCTTTTAAACCGACTGCTAGGTGAGAAGATTGCGATTGTTTCGGACAAGCCCCAGACGACGAGAAATCGCATTACAGGCGTACTGACCGAGGGCGAAACACAGTATGTCTTTATTGACACACCCGGGTTACACAAGCCAAAATCCAAGCTTGGCCAGTTTATGGTCAAGCAGGCGGGCTCATCAGTTTCTGACGTGGATGCCGTTATTCTGGTGACCGAGTGGGATGGCAGCATAACCGTTGCCGAAAAGCAACTGGTCGAAAGCATTAAAAGCAGTAAGGTGCCAGCGGTATTGGCTATCAATAAAGTGGACGCGCTGGCTCAAAAAGAGCTGATGCTTAAAAAAATTGCTGAGTTTGCCAATCTTTACACCTTTGACGCCGTTGTGCCGATTTCGGCGCTAAAAGGTGAAGGGGTTGCGACGCTTTTAAAGGAACTGGAGCCATTTTGTTGTGAAGGGGAACACTTTTTCCCGGATGACACGCTGACCGACCAGCCTGAACGTGCGGTGGTGTCCGAAATCATTCGCGAAAAGCTGCTGCGAAATATGCGAGATGAAATTCCTCATGGTACGGCGGTTATTATCGAAAAGATGAGTGAGCGCGAAGATGGTAGCCTCATCGATATTGATGCGACAATCGTTTGTGAGCGCGATGCACACAAGGGCATTATCATCGGCAAGCAAGGCACAATGCTCAAGAAAATTGCCAGTGAGGCGCGGCATGATATGGAGCGCTTTTTGGATGTGCGTGTTAACCTGCAGTGTTGGGTTAAGGTGCGCGAGGGCTGGCGCGATAGCGATACACAACTCAAAAATTTCGGATTTCGTGAGCAATAATCTGAGTTGCTTACCTTTTTATGGCGGTACAGCTTGTGTTTTCATGCCCGCGAAAGCAGAATCAGTATATCAGTTATACGGTTCACTTGTTGGCTAACTAAAAACAAGCTTGGACGTATATTCACAGTTTAGAAAGTTTCTATACCCAAAATATTTCCGACAATAATTTGGATTGCCCCGGGAAAACTATTTTCGGAGGCGATTTATGATGGACAACACAAAAGCCTGGGAAGCATTTTTCAGCACCGGTCGAGTTTGTGATTATCTGCAATATGCCGCAGAAAGCCGTCAGACAGAGCCGATGCAAGACGGTGTTGTAAGACAGAATGAAACTAAAGGGGAGACAAGAATGCCATGCAGTGTGTCACGCACGGAATAATTATTCGTGCAAAATCGGTGGGCGACGACCGTTTGCTCACCATTTTGACCAGTGATTATGGTGTTATCTCGGCTGCCGCGCGGGGAGCGAACAAGCCCCGCGGGCGGTTAACCTCTTCTACTGAACTGTTTTGTTATTCCAAATTGGTGCTGTTTCGTTACCGGGACAGCACCACCATTGATTCTGCGGAGGTTGAGCAATCTTTTTTTGCGCTGCGTCAAAATATTGTCGCACTCTCGCTCGCCTCTTACATAGCTGAACTTTGTTGTGAGCTTGCACCGCCTGAAGAGGCCGCCCCTGATTACTTGCGGCTGGTTTTAAACACACTGCACCTGCTGAGCAAAGGCAAAAAATCGGTGTGGCTTTTAAAACCGGTTTTTGAGCTGCGGCTGATGACTATGGCGGGGTTCATGCCGGATTTAACCGGTTGCGCTGTCTGCGGTGAATTTGGCGAACAGGATGAAGAACATATGCGTTTTTCTGTGCAAACCGGTGCGCTGTATTGCCATAACTGCGATCTGGTCGAGTACCGAGCGGAGCCTGTATCGGACGGGGTGCTTGCGGCTATGCGCCACATCATTTACAGCCCGTTTGAAAAACTGTATTCATTCTCGATGCCGGAAGAAGGCTTGCGCATTTTAACACGAATCTGCGAAAGTTATATGCTCTATCACCTTCAGAAACAATATCGTTCGCTGGGGTTTTTCTATTCTGTTGCGGAAGAATAATTTGTAGCGGCATAGATAACCGCAGACTGTCAAAGTTGCTTTTCCTTTAGAAAATCAAAGCAATGGGAATTGCCAGGCAGATTGCGGGCTTAAACTATTCGGAGGACTTTTATGATTTTACCAAAACACATGACAACGCTGGAGCTGCCGCGCGTGCTCGAGCAGCTGGCGGACTGTACCAGTTGTGACGACAGCAGACGGTTGGCGCTGTCAATTGAGCCGGTTTGCCAGTATGAAAAGGCTGTCAGACTCTTAAACCTGACAGTGGCGGCTAACACGCTGTCAAATAGGTTTGGCTATCCGATTATATATCGCATGGTGAACTGTGCGGGCGCTTTAAAGCGTGCTCAACTGGGCAGCGGACTCTCACTGCGCGAGTTGCTGGATATCACACTGGTACTGCGCACCATGCGGTCATTAGATAGCTGGAAACAGCAGTCCAACGAAACACAAACTGCGCTGGACAGCCTGTTTGAGTG
>JAEWNU010000090.1 GCA_023456995.1 Bacillota bacterium | reverse complement strand
GTCTTAACCGCAGTACTCAAGGAACCCGGGCGATACGGACGTGTTGTACGTGAGCAGGGGCGCTTTATGCGCATCACCGAAGCGGCCGACGCGTCTGAACAGGAACTTTTAATCGACGAAATTAACTCGGGTGCCTATTGGTTTTCCATATCTTATCTAATATCATCTTTGCCGCTGCTGGGGTCTCAAAATGCGCAAGGCGAATATTACCTGACCGATCTGGTCGGGCTCGCCACATCGTCGGGACGTCGTGCAGGGGCATTCGTTTGTCCAAACCCCGACATTGCGCTGGGCGCAAACGACCGCCGGGCTTTGGCGGCACTTAACTGCATTGCGCGCGATGCGGTACTTGACCACCACTATGATAATGGCGTAGATATTCCGATTTCAGACGGTGTTATTATAGGGCCGGATGTTAAGATCGGGCAGGACACAACCCTTTTACCCGGTACTATTCTGTGCGGGAAAACGGTGATCGGCGAAGGCTGCACCATAGGCCCAAATACACGCATTATCGATTGCGAGATTGGCGCTGGCTGTAGCATTGACAGCTCTCGGCTTGAAAAAAGCCATGTCGGCAGTGGCGTACGCATTGGCCCGTTTGCACAGCTTCGGCCCAACTGCGACATCGCTGATAATGTCAAAATTGGCAACTTTGTCGAGGTCAAGAACTCCACCGTCGGCGAAAAAACTTCGTTTGCACATTTAACTTACATAGGCGACAGCGATTTTGGCGCCCATATCAACGTGGGCTGCGGCGTTGTCACCGTCAATTATAACGGGCGAGAAAAGTTCCGAACCATTGTGGAGGATGACGCCTTTATCGGCTGCAATACCAATTTGGTTGCGCCGGTTCGGGTGCAAAAAGGCGCTTATATCGCTGCTGCCACCACTGTCACCACAGACGTGCCGCCCGACGCGCTTGCGGTAGGGCGAGTAAAACAAACCATTTACCCCGGTCGCGCGGTCTATTACCGTAAAAAATAACGGACTGTTTCTGGCTACGGCAGCCTTCGCTGCCACACACGCCCCTATAAGGGAAATTCGGCACTCGGCCGTTTCCATATAAATTTAAATTCATGGGGAACATGAGGGAGAGTTTATCATGAACATTCATGGCAAGGACATTAAAATTTTCAGTTGTAATGCAAACAAGCCGTTTGCCGAACAGATTGCCCGTTCGCTTGGCCTACCGCTTGGTGACATGCAGGTGAAGACCTTTTCGGATGGCGAAATCGCCCTTTCGATCAACGAATCGGTTCGCGGTTCCGACGTTTTTGTGGTTCAATCCACATGTCAGCCAGTTAACAACAACCTGATGGAGCTTTTGATTGCCATCGATGGTTTTAAGCGCGCCTCGGCAGGCCGTATCACCGCTGTTATGCCCTACTTTGGCTACGCTCGCCAAGACCGCAAGGCAAAGGCGAGAGACCCAATCTCTGCAAAGCTGGTAGCCGACCTTATCACCACCGCGGGTGCTGACAGGGTTTTGACCATGGATCTGCACGCTGCACAAATTCAGGGGTTTTTCAATATTCCGGTAGACCACCTTCTTGGGGTTCCGCTTCTTAGCAAGTATTACAACGAAAAGTTTAGAGATATCCCCCATGACCAGCTCGTTGTCGTCTCCCCCGATCTGGGCTCGGTCACCAGAGCAAGAAAATTCGCCGAGCGCATAGACGCTTCGATTGCGATTATCGACAAGCGCCGCCCCACTGCAAACGTCTCTGAGGTCATGAACATCATCGGCGACGTCAGGGGCAAGACTTGCGTAATTGTCGACGACATGGTTGATACTGCTGGCACGCTTTGCAATGCTGCCAATGCACTCGTTACAAAGGGTGGTGCGACCGAGGTTTATGCCGGCGCTACCCACGGTGTGCTTTCCGGCCCGGCCCTTGACCGCATTGAGGAGAGCGTTTTGAAAGAAATGGTCTTGCTTGACACTATCCCCATGCTCCACAATACCGCCTCGGGCAAGCTTAAGGAGCTGACTGTCGCACCGGTATTTGCTGAAGCGATTAACCGCATCTACTCCGACCGCTCGGTTTCACCGCTGCTTGGCTAAGCAGTAACGCACCATACCAATGTTTACAGCGGGGCTTGAAATCCAAGTCCCGCTGTGTTGTCTATGCTTCTACAAAATCCCACTTTTTTTTGTGTTATGCTCTTGATGAAAGGAAGCTTCCATGGCAGACATTTTTGATTTGTTTAAGCAGATTAGCACGAACAAACCCACGCTTCCGGCAGGCCCGGCGGAATACATTGTTGCCTGCCTTGGGAATCCCGGCCGCCAGTATGAAAACACCCGCCATAATGTCGGATTTATTGCCGCCGATATCATCGCTGAAAGGCGCGGCTTTAAAATTGATCGATTAAGATTTCAGAGCCTGACCGGCGAATGCATGGTTTCGGGCAAAAAGGTGCTGTTCTTAAAACCATCCACCTTTATGAATCTATCAGGGCAAGCGGTCGTCGAGGCAATGAACTTTTATAAGGTTCCAATTGAGAAGATCATCGTTATTCATGATGACGTATCACTGGCTCCCGGCCGTCTTCGCATACGGCCGCATGGCTCTCACGGTGGGCACAACGGGCTAAAAAATATTATCTATTTAACTGGGAAAGATACTTTTCCCCGCATTAAGATCGGCGTGGGTGAAAAACCGCATGCCGATTACGACATGGCCGACTGGGTGCTGGGCGTCCCGGCCCTTGAAGAACGCAAACTGATTGAGCAGGCCATTTTAAAAACCGACGACATTGTCGAGCTGCTGGTTGCCGGCAAGCTGGGCGATGCAATGAACAGGTATAACGGCGCATGAAGCTTCTAGGTATATTAGTGCGTTCCACACAATTTCAAACACTTGTTAAGGGGGTATCCGCTGGGAACACCCCCTTTGGTTGCGTGGGCCTGTCTCACATTCACAAGGCACATTTTGCTACCGGATTACAACAGCGCTTCAATGCGCCGGTGCTGCTGGTTACCCCCGACGAGCCCTCTGCGGTGCGGCTTTTTGAGGATATCCGCGCACTATTACCCGATGAAACGGTTTTACACTTCCCCGCCAAGGAATTAATGCTGCAACCCGCTGAAGCGGTCAGCCGAGAATATGAATTTGCTCGGCTAGGCTGCCTGGAAGCGCTGCGCTGTGGCCCTGCTTTGGTAGTTGCATCCGCCGAAGCCGCACTGCAATACACGATCAGCCCTGAAGTGCTCATGGCACGCAGTGCGCTTATTAAGGGCAGCTTTGCGGATGGGCTTGACGGGCTGGTTGCGCTGCTGCATTCTGCAGGCTATACCCGTTGCGAACAGGTAGAGGGTGTCTGTACTTTTGCAGTGCGCGGCGGCATCGTAGACTTTTTCTCCCCCTCGCTTCCTGAGCCGGTACGCATAGAGTTTTGGGGCGATGACATCGACTCCATCTGCTTTTTCTCTCCAGACACCCAACGTCGCGGTGAATTCGCCGACGAAATTATGATTACCCCTGCGCGCGAGGCGCTGCCGCCGGAAGGTGGTTTAATCCCCTTGCTGGAGGCTCTGCTTTTACAACAAAAAAAGAGTTCGCTCGCAGCTACGGAATTATCAAACCTGATTGAAGCTGTGCACGCAGATGTTACCCCCGGCTCACTCGATCGTTTTCTTCCGATTTTATACGGTCGGCCTTTTACACTTTTTGATCACTTGACCGACAATGGCCTGCTTCTGGTATCCGACCCCGCTGCTTGCCGTGAAGGCCTGACTGCCGCACTTTGGCAGCTTAACGAGGATGTTGTCTCCCTGTTGGAACAGGGGATCTGTTTTTCTGGTTGCGACCGCTTTTCAAGTGATTTTGACGACTTACTCTGTGTGGTCGCCGATAAAAAAAGTGTTATAATGGATACGTTTGCGCGCTCTGTACCCGATCTGCGTCTGCGTGGACTGCTAAACGTCCATGCGCTGGCACTGGCGCCATGGGGCGGCGAGCTTGAACATTTGCTCGAAGATGTCCGCCCTTATCTGCACAACGGCTTTTCAGTAACGGTGCTGCTGCCCACCCGCCGCGGGTGCGAGGCTCTAGTGCACGACCTTGTTGCCGAAGGAGTGGATGCTGTTTACGCCCAAACTCCTGCCTTTACGCCAGGGGTAGTCGTCACAGATCTAACCATTTCGGCAGGCTTTGAATACCCAGAGGATAAGATAGCTGTTCTCAGCCACTCGCGCGCAGCAGCACCGCCCAAGCGTGTTAAAAAGCGGCGGGCCTCCGATGCTATCCGCTCGCTTTCCGATCTAAACGAGGGGGACTATGTCGTCCACGCCACACACGGCATCGGCGTTTTCTCCGGCATTGTCAAACGCGAGGTTCTCGGGGTTGTCAAGGATTATATTAAAATCCGCTATCATGGTACCGACACACTGTTCGTTCCCGTCACCCAACTCGATCTCGTCAGTAAATATATCGGCAAGTCAGAGGATGGCATTGTCAAGCTTTCGCGCCTAGGCTCGCCCGAGTGGCAGAAAACCCGCGCCAGAGTTCGTGCCGCTGTCGCCGACATGGCTGAGGAGCTGACAGCGCTGTATAAAAAACGCCTTGTCGCAGTTGGTTTTGCCTTTTCGGAGGATACCGACTGGCAACGCGATTTTGAACTGCGCTTTCCCTATGAAGAAACCGACGATCAGTTGCGCTGCATCGCCGAGATTAAACAGGATATGCAGTCAGCCCGCCCAATGGACCGTTTGCTTTGCGGAGACGTAGGCTTTGGAAAAACCGAGGTCGCGATACGCGCCGCTTTTAAATGCGTAAACGACTCCAAGCAGTGCGCTGTTCTGGTGCCAACCACCATCCTGGCGTGGC
>JAEWNU010000089.1 GCA_023456995.1 Bacillota bacterium | reverse complement strand
CCTCGAGGAAGTGCTTGGAAATATCGGAAGGCTTAAAGCCCGCGATAAAACCAACAACGATACTAAGGCCAATAAAAGTGGCGGCAGTTTCGGCCATATCCCACTCCAGCACGATGCAGCCGTAAACGATAAGCGCAAGCGCAGCGAACAGCGACAGCAGAATGAGTACCTTGCGCATGTTAAGCGTGCCAAAGGAATCGAGATCAGCGCCGGTGTTCAAGTCGTTGCTCTTGTCAAGATCGAACATCGGGCTCAGTTCCGGGTTTTTCTTCACCTTCATCGCGTAACGGATCAGGTAGATATTCGTTACCACATAGAAGACGGCAAAGCAGAACGCGCGGTATTCCGGACCAGAATAGAGCGGCAGCTCGGCTATTTTTTGCGCGACGAGCGTAGTGGAGATGTTCAGCGTACCGGTCGAGAAGCCGACTGCGCCGCCGAGCAGAATGATGGCCGCGCCCGAAATTGAATCCAGCCCCATAGCCAGCGACAGCATAACCATAACCGGTGCAAAAGCGATAAAGGTATTGACACCCTGCGTGGTGCAGATGAGGCCGAAAACCAGTGTCAGCACCGGGATGAAGATATACAGCTTATCGGAAAAGCGCTTGGCAACCTTTGCGATGACGGCCTGAAGCGCGCCCGAAAGGGTGATGAGGTGAAAAGCGCCGCCCGAGAACAGCACGACCCATAGCAGGTCGGCGTTGCTGGTGAAGGCCTTGACAATGTACATCGGGATTTTAAGCGGATTGATCGGAACCCTGTCCACAAAGCTGAACTGCTGCGGATCAACCACCTTGATGCCCTGCGCGTTTTCAACACGCACATAGCTGCCCGCCGGGATAAGCCAGGTCATGACCACGGCTGCAATAATGATGATGCCGACGATGACAAAGGTATGCGGCATTTTGAACTGTTTCTTCTTCGTTGCGTTTTCCATAGTATATCCCCCTCCGTTATTTTGCCTGTTTATGCTCAGGCTATTTTGTATGAGTATAACAGTGTCGAAATGGGAAGTACACTATGAATAATTTATGAATTACATAAGTTAAACTTATTTTGTTCACGGGATAATTTCAAGTAAAACTTATATGTGCGCGCCTGGGGGATTCACAGCGGCGACGGCATCCTTACCCTGTTCGACCAAAAGTGCAATCATGCGCTGCGCGTAATCCGGCAGAAGAGCGCCCTTCTTGTTTGCAACGACAAAGGCAGAAAGCCGCGGTTGCGGCTCAAAATCAAAATAGCGCACCGGCTTATCATAGCGGATATATTTGATATAGCCCTCGCGGTTAAAGCCGACGCCCATGCCCTCGGCTACCAGCTGCATGCAAAATTCAATGCTGCTGATCACTTCGATGTTGCCCGGAATGACGCCGCAGCTTGCCAGCGCCCGGTCACAGTCGCGCCGCAGGCTTTGCTGCTCGGTCTGCAACAAAAACCGCTCGCCGTCGAGTTGTTTAAGGTCCAATATCGGGAACGGTTGGCCCGGTACCTCTCTGGCTGTTGCACAGGCCGGGTGATGCTGTGGCAACATCACGAGCAGGCGTTCTTTGTAGATGAGATGCTGCTCACAGTTGAGCAGGTCGCCGTCTATCGTAGAGATGAGCAGATCGATATCATCATTCTGAAAAAGCTGTAGCAAAGGTTTATAGACATTATCCTTTATGATTAACTGCACCTCTGGATATTCCTGTTTAAAGCGCTCGAGCACCGGTGTTAAAAAGTAGGGCGCGCGCCGCTGCTGAACGCCAAGCCTTAGTTGCCCGCGCAGACCGTTTCGGATACCAAAAAGCTGGGTATCAAACTCATGCTTCATCTCAAGCATGCGCTCGGCCTTTTCGAGATAACATTGCCCCGCATAGGTCGGCAGGAGCTTTTTGTCTTTGCGGTAGAAAAGCTTGACACCCAGCGTGTTCTCAAGATTATTCAGATACATGCTTAGTGCCGGTTGAGAAATATAAAGTTTTTCAGACGCTTTTGAAATGCTCTGGCATTGCGCCAGTGTGCAGATATAAAGCTGCTCTTTTAAGTTCATTGGCCTCCCCCTTTATACGCCTGTAAAATAAGATGCGCTTATATTATAATAGCACATGTATTATATTTACATATAGAAGGATTTTGGGTCAAGCCGCTCCGCAAGCTTTAAATCGCTTTTTTAGATACGCAAAGTGCCCCGCATTCCATAACGACAATGGAATACGGGGCACTTTTAGGTATTCAAATAAGAAGTTAACAATTTTAGACGACGCTTTGCAGGCCAAGTGTTTTTTCAATCAGCAGCATCACGCCCATCGTCACCGCCATCATCAACGTGGCCAGCGCGGCAATTGTGGGGTCGAAATGATATTCGACATAGCTCATCATCTCAATCGGCAGCATCGAAATTCCGGGGCCGGTTAAAAAGGCTGAGAGCGACACGTTGTTAAACGAATTGATCACTGCCATGATACAGGCCGAGGCGATGCCCGACTTAATATTGGGCAGCACGATGTAAAAAAACGTATAAACCTTGGTAGCGCCTAGGCTTTCGGCAGCTTCTTCTGCGGCAAAATCGAAGTTTGCCAAACTAGAGGTGACCACCCGCATGATATAGGGGATGCTCAGCAGCGTGTGACCGATCAACAGGCTTGGAATAACCGGCAGATTATAGTGCTTGACGACGTAGCGCAACATCATGAAGCCCAGCACGACACACGGAATAAGCACCGGCGACAAAAAGAGTAGCTTGATGGTTTCCTTGCCCTTAAAACGGTAACGGTTGAGGGCATAAGCCGCCGGAAGCCCCAGCAGCAGCGCAATCAGCGTGCCCGCAATCGCGATGAAAAAGCTCATCTTAGCCGCTTCAATAAACGCACTCATGGTCAGCGCCTGCGTATACCATTGAAGCGTAAAGCCCTCACCCGGGAACTTTAGATAGGGGGTGTCGCTGAAAGACGCCGCCGCAATAACCAGCAGCGGGCCAATCAGAAAGGCGTACACCAGAATTGTAATCAGCAGCAGTGTTTTGCTCTTTTTCATACCTTAACTCCCTTGAGGCCGAGTGGTAAATAACGTAATGGAAAAATTGTTCTTGCATTATTTTTGGCGCCCTCATTTGTACTTTACGCCAAAGTACAAATGAGGGCGCCAAAACGGTCTCTCGATCGTTTTGGCGCGGGGAATCTTTAGCAGATTCCCCATATCGCCCTAAAAATTACTTAACCGAGAAAATAGCGTTCCACTGCTCGATCCACTGAGCCTTGTTGGCGTTATACAGCGACCAGT
>JAEWNU010000088.1 GCA_023456995.1 Bacillota bacterium | reverse complement strand
GTTTTCGGCCTGTTCAACTTCCGACGCGTTTATTGCCAAAAGTTTTGCGGGCCGGTTTTCTTTAGGTGCTATCATGGGCTTTTTAGTGTTTGGTCCCATGATGGACATCAAAAATATCCTCATGCTTCTGGGAAACTTCAAGAAAAAATTTGTCATCACACTGGTACTGATTATTTTTATAAGCAACTTTTTTATGCTTTACTTCTTTGCATTTCTTTTTTAGAGGAGGAGCCAAATGGAACGCCTAGGTCGTTTGAATACCACCGTTGCGCTAAAAATCGTAATATTGCTGGGATTTGCCGCATTTTTTTGTCTGACTATTTTTACGGGTTCGGTGCGCCTGTATGTCCACCCAAGAATCATTCCGTTTATGCTTTTTGCAGTAGCTGCCATGCTCATTATTGCAATTTTGCTTTCCCGAAATCTGTTTTCACCGGAAAAAACGGGGAGCTTTTGGTCGCTGCTGTTTTTTGCGCTGCCATTGCTTATGGCACTCGCCATCCCCGCTAGGCCCTTCGATTCCGGCAGCGGCACAACAGGGGGCGTTCAGCTTATTAGTAATACTGCAGCGGTCAGTTCCGCCAAACCGGACTCATCAGCTTCGGAATCTGTCAGCGAAGCCTCCAGCACCGCCACAGACATTTCTCAAGCACTGCCGCAGGTGGAGATGCAAAAGCCGAACATAACGCTGCAAAACGGTGTTCTGGTACTCACCAGTGAGAATTTTTACGTTGGTCTATGTGAGGTGTATGACCATCTCGATGCCTATAAGGATACACCCATATCTCTTGTGGGTTATGTCTTTAAAGACAGTAGTTTTGCATCAAACCAATTCGTCCCCGCAAGGCTTATGATGGTATGCTGCGCGGCTGATATGCAGCCGACCGGCCTATTATGTCTTTACGATGGTGCCCCACAACTGGAAGCTAATTCTTGGGTTCACGTCGATGGAATTATTGGCCAAACCTCCTTCGAGGGCGAAACCATCCCCTGCATTCTGGCTAAAAGTGTTACACCAACTGAGGCACCGGCCGAATCTTACGTCTACCCCTATTGATTATGGGATATAAAACTAAATTTCTCCACCACTCGATTAAGGAGGTCTTGAAAAGCAATGGCTTTCAACACCTCCTGTTTTATTGCACTTCGTTTTGTGGTAATTGTAAGGCGGTAATTTTTGTGGTATACTTCCTTTCGCTAGTTCAATTTATTGGAGTGAAAGGCTTTTTCAAGGTGATATTATGCGCCTTTTAAATTTTGTAAAAAAATTTTTTCTACGCGATGCCCTTCTCAGTGTCTGTATAATTTTTGCTGGGTTATCCATGCTGGCTGTCCCGCCTGACGCGGGATATTTTTCTTACTTTGATACCCGCGTGCTGTGCTTGTTGTTCTGCCTGATGGCGGTGGTGCTGGGGTTTCAGGAATGCGGCGTTTTTGCAGTACTATCGCAAAGGTTGCTGAGAAGCTGCAATCGATTTCCAGCTTTATGCCTGGTATTGGTACTGCTACCGTTTTTTTGCGCTATGCTTGTCACAAACGATGTTGCACTGATCACCTTTGTGCCGTTTACAATTCTTGTGTTCGGGCAGATAGGGCGCAATGACAAGCTGGTGCGTATTATTGTTCTGCAAACTGTTGCCGCAAACCTCGGCAGTATGGCAACGCCGGTAGGCAACCCGCAAAATCTTTTTTTGTACGCTTTTTACACGCTAGACGCCAAGGCATTTTTTACTGTGGTAATGCCACTGGTTATGACTAGCCTTGCTGCCTTGTCGATGCTTGCCCTATGCGTGAAGAATGACGCGGTTCAGGTGTGTTTTGATTCTCAAAGCACTCTTTGTCACCCAAGGCGCCTGGCTGTCTACATAACCCTTTTTGCACTGTGTCTGCTGACGGTGTTTCGCTTTTTCCCTTACCCGTTTTTGACCGCAATTGTGATAGTCTCTCTGTTGATTCTATCGCCCGCTCTACTCAAAAAAGTTGATTATTCACTGTTGCTGACCTTTGTCTGCTTTTTTCTGTTTGCAGGCAATATGGGGCGCATGCCACAAATTCGCCAAATTCTAAGCGCACTTCTGGAGCAAAACACATTGCTTTCTGCTATAGCTGCAAGCCAGATTATCAGCAACGTTCCAGCGGCGGTGCTGCTCTCAAATTTTACCGCTGACTGGCGCGGATTGTTGCTGGGGGTAAACATCGGTGGCCTGGGAACCCCGATTGCTTCTCTTGCCAG
Organism: Bacillota bacterium; assembly: GCA_023456995.1. GTDB lineage: Bacteria > Bacillota > Clostridia > Oscillospirales > Ruminococcaceae > Yanshouia. The sequence goes on along the minus strand of JAEWNU010000088.1, from coordinate 5,384 downwards.
CCTGATCTCGCTAAAATTTTATCTGCGGGCTGACCACGCAAAACCAATGCGTTATCTTTGGATTTTTACTCTTTATAATATCGGGGGTTTGCTATTGCTGATTTGGGTTGCGCGACTTTTTTAACAACAATCAAAAAGACACGGTTATGGCTGGCTCATCGCCCCACTTCCGTGTCTTTTTTCTGTTATAGGCCTTGGGATTCTCAGGTTTGCGTGTTACTGGACTGATGACGCCCCAGCTTTTACGCCGCGCAGCGTTTAACGTTTGCTGACGCTTCTTGGACAGCTTCTCGTATGGTATGAATTTTTCCATAGTATTTATTCCTTTCAAAGCTTTTCGGGGCTTAGTATAGCAGATTGGGGTGTGATTGTCTACTTTAAGTTAAACTAAAATTCTGCCAGAGATAATGATAAAATAGTACTATCAAAATTACATTTAATCTTTATATCTTATGATAAAACAAAACATAATTTCATTTGGTATGATATGGGTGAAAGGAGACGGATGTATGTACGAACAACATGAGTCAGTTCAAAAAATGATCAACTGGGTGGAAGAAAATTTGAGCGACTCCCCTTTACTGTTGAGCATGTCACGGCAAATTGGTTATTCTCCGTGCTATTGCTCGAGTCAGTTCCACGCCATTGTCGGTACCACGCTTAAAACCTATGTTGCCGGACGCCGGCTATCCAAGGCAGCACAGGATATCCGCGACACAAACATGCGCATTATCGACATCGCAATGAAGTATGGCTTTTCTTCTCAACAGGCCCTGACGAGAGCCTTTGTTCTTGCCTACCGTTGTACACCGGCGGCATACCGGAAAAGCCCTTCACCCGTTCCCTTTCGCAGCAAGAAAGCTGTCCTTTTTCCAGAATATTATCCACAAAAAGGAGATGCCAACATGAATAAGACAATTTTGACCGAGGCTAACGTCAGAACAGTATTTATACCCGCTCACAAATATCTTTGCATCAGAGACAGCAAGGTACAGGCCTATTACCCTTTTTGGGAGGGGAAAGACTGCGATACCATCTGCGGTACAATTGACAGCATGAGCCATGTTGCCCACCCGATTTTGGGCTGTCACACCGCAGGATGGTTTTACGAAAACGGCAATAAGGGTTACAGTTACGGCCTTGGCCTGCCGCTTGATTACAGCGGCGAGATTCCCGACGGCTTTGAAGTGTATGAATACCCTGAAAGCTATTACCTTATGTTCTATCATCCCCCTTTTGACTTTTTGAAAGATTGCGCAGAAGTTATGCGTCGTGTTGAAGATTTGGCATGGTCTTTTGACCCCGCCACTAAGGGCTTTGCGTGGAATGAAAATCTCTTACAGGACTATCAGATTGTCTGGCCCGAAACAATCGGTTATGAGCTATTACGCCCAGTCACAAAACTATAATCATCAGAAGAGGCGCCCGCAAAAAGCGGGCGCCTTTATAGATGCGCTATTTTTTAGCACTTACGCCAAACGACCTTTAAAGTCCATATAACCAAACCGGTTTAATACTTGGCAATCCCCATCATAATCGCGCAGTGCAATGGCTGGTAACGGCATACCGTTAAAGGTGTTCGTCTTGACCATCGAATAAATCGCCATGTCACCAAAAACCAGACGATCGTCGGTTTTAAGTGGCTTATCAAAGCTGTAATCGCCGATGATGTCGCCCGCCAGACAGGTGGGTCCACCCAAACGGTATGTGTACGCTTTCTCATCCGGCAGTCCGGAATCCAGAAGTGGAGGGCGGTAGGGCATTTCCAGCACATCCGGCATGTGACAGGCCGCGGAAGCGTCCAAAATGGCAATATCCATACCGTTTTTTAGCGTATCGAGAACCGAAGTAACCAAAAAGCCTGTGTTAAGCGCGATTGCCTCGCCGGGCTCAAGATAAACCTGCAAATCATACTGCTTTTGCAGCCGAATAATACACTGTTCGAGCGCCGCAATGTCATAATCGGGGCGGGTGATGTGATGTCCGCCGCCCAAGTTGAGCCACTTCATCTGCGGTAGCCATTCGCCAAATTGTTCTTCAATAGCGGCAATAGTGGTCAGCAGCGCGTCAGAATTCTGCTCACACAGCGTATGGAAATGAAAGCCTGAAACACCATTCAGCAGTTCGGGACGGAAATTTGCCTTGGTCATACCCAGTCGAGAATTCGGCGAGCAGGGGTCGTAAACCGCGTGACCTTCCTGCGTTGAGCACTCAGGATTTAAGCGCAAGCCAATTTCGCAGCCCGCGGCCCGCGCCTGTGCGCCAAACCGCTCGAGCTGAGAGAAAGAATTGAACACAATGTGGCCGCAGATCTTTGTCAATTCGTCCATATCCGCTTCGCGGAAGGCGGGCGAAAATACGTGGTTCTCCTTGCCCATCTCTTCGCGCCCAAGACGCGCTTCATAAAGCCCGCTTGCCGCAGTGCCGCTTAAATATTGACCGATCAGCGGGTAAAGTTTATAGAGCGAAAACGCTTTTTGTGCCAGCAGAATTTTACAGCCCGTTCGCTGCATCACACCCTGCAATATTTTCAGATTTTGTTCCAGCAGCGCCTTATCCACTACAAAACAGGGGGTTGGTAAATCGGAAAACTTCATCTCAGTCCACCGATGTGGGGTTAAAGCTTTCCTGCCAGGGCAAGCCGTACTTATTCAATGCATCCATAAAGGGGTCGGGATTAAACTCCTCGATGTTGTGCACGCCGGGCTTGTTCCATTCACCGGTCATCAGCATCATGGCGCCAATCATCGCGGGCACGCCGGTAGTGTATGCGACCGCCTGAGAGCCGACTTCCTTGTAGCACTCCTCGTGGTCGCAGACATTGTAGACGTAGTAGCTTTTATCCTTACCGTCTTTTTTGCCATAGAAGATACAGCCGATATTGGTTTTGCCCTTGGTGCGGGGGCCCAACGAAGAGGGGTCGGGCAGCACGGCCTTTAAGAACTGAAGGGGTACGATCATTTTGCCTTCAAACTCAATCGGCTCAATGGAGGTCATGCCGACATTCTCAAGACAACGCAGATGGGTCAGATAGCTCTGACCAAAGGTCATAAAGAAGCGGATACGTTTGATACCGGGAATGTTGAGCGCCAACGATTCCAGTTCCTCGTGGTGTAGAAGGTACATATCTTTCTCGCCAATTTCGGGGAAATTGTACACTCGCTTGATTTCCATAGGCTCGGTCTCAACCCAGTGCCCATTCTCCCAATAGCTACCCTTAGCCGATACCTCGCGAATGTTAATTTCAGGGTTAAAGTTAGTAGCAAAAGGATAGCCGTGGTCGCCTGCATTGCAGTCGAGAATGTCGATATAATTAATCTCGTCAAAATGGTGCTTGAGCGCATAGGCCGAAAAAACGCCGGTGACCCCGGGGTCGAAACCACTACCCAAAAGTGCAGTTATGCCCGCATCTTCAAACTTTTTACGGTAGGCCCACTGCCATGAATATTCAAACTTTGCGGTATCCTCGGGCTCGTAGTTTGCGGTATCCACATAGTTGGTTTTGGTGGCAAGGCACGCCTCCATAATCGTTAAATCCTGATAAGGCAGCGCCAAATTCAGCACCACATCTGGCTTCACCGACTCTATCAGCGCGACAAGCGCGTCTACATCATTAGCGTCAATCTGCGCCGTGGTGATTTTGGTTTTAGTAATTGGTGCCAGCTTTTCCTTAATCGCATCGCACTTGGATTTGGTACGGCTGGCGATGCAAATCTCCTCAAAAACGTCGCTGTTCTGGCAGCATTTGTGGATGGCGACGCTTGCAACACCGCCGCAACCGATGATAAGAGCCTTTCCCATATCTATACCCTCCGTTTATTTATATCAATTTTATATTAATTGTTAAGCGCCAGTAACAACTCGCGCACAACTTTACAAGCCAAAGCAGTGGATGCCCCCGATTGATCAAGCGGAGGGGCCAGCTCCATAACGTCGCAGCCGACGACATTTGCAGTACAGACGGTCTTAATGGCATCCAACAGCGCCAAGAACGAAACGCCGCCCGCTTCGGGTGTTCCGGTTCCACAGAAAAACGCGGGGTCGAGTACGTCCAAATCCAATGTAAAATATACCGGTCTGCCGTTAATCGCTTGTACTGCTTGCGCTAGCCCTTCAAAGTCAAAGGGGCGCAAATTGGTGTGAGATTTTGCCCACTGGAATTCCACCCGCTCGCCAGAACGGATGCCAAACTGCCAAATGCGATCGTCTCCCAATAGCTCCCAGCAGCGGCGAATCACACTGGCATGCGAGAGGGGTGCGCCCAGATAATCCTCACGTAGGTCGGTGTGTGCGTCAAAATGAATGATACACAGGTCAGGGTATTTTTCAAGCAGCGCACGCACAGAACCCAGTGTCAGCAGATGCTCGCCGCCCAGCATCACGGGCAGTTTGCCGTCATCTAGAATGGTTTGTGTCCGTTGCTGAACAGTATTCAGTGCGGATTCACTACTGCCGAAGCACAGTTCCAGCTCGCCGCTGTCAAAAACGTTGTAGTCACCTAAGTCTTTATCCTGATACGGGCTGTAAGTTTCCAGCCCATAGGATTCCGCGCGAATGGCCCGGCTGCCAAAGCGCGCGCCCGGGCGGTAGGAGGTGGTTGAATCGAACGGCGCGCCAAATAATACAATATCGGCGTCATTATAGTCGCAGTCGCAGCCCAAAAAAGTCTCCACGTTTTTATTCAACATTTCTCAGCATCTCCTCCACATAGTTGGGCAGCGCAAATGCACCGACATGCAGCTTGGTATTATAATAGCGGGTATGCAGTCCGCGAACATTCCACCTGACTGCATCTAAATCTTTTATTGGATGATATTTTTTTGAAGCAAATCCAAACAGCCAGTGACCTGACGGATAGGTCGGAATATGGGCCTGATACACTCGACTGATTGGGAAGCTTTCGGCTATGCGCTTATGCGCTCGCTGCATGGCAGAGGCATCATCTGCGTAAAACGGACTCTCGTGCTGATTAACCAGAATGCCGTCAGGCCGCAGCGCTTTATAACAGTTGCCATAAAACTCGCGGGTGAACAGTCCCTCGCCCGGGCCAAACGGGTCGGTAGAATCGACAATTATCAGGTCGTATTCCTCTACGCAGGAACGGATGAACTTCAACCCATCTTCAAAATAAGTGCTGACCCGTGGGTCACTAAAGCAGCTGGCGGTGGTAGGCAGATGCTTTTTGCAGACTTCCACCACTAGCTCATCAATCTCAACCAAATCAATGCTTTCCACCTCGGGGTAGCGCACCAGCTCACGGATTACGCCGCCGTCGCCCCCGCCGATAATCAGCACATTTTTTACATTGGGATGCACCGCCATCGGCACATGGGTGATCATGTCGTGGTAAACAAACTCATCCTTTTCGGTGAGCATCATATAGC
>JAEWNU010000087.1 GCA_023456995.1 Bacillota bacterium | reverse complement strand
AATTTAACAAGATTTTTTGGAAACAGTTTTTACGTGTTAGAAAAACAGAAAAGAAATTACCTAATATACTATTTGATAATCATATTTTAGAATTTTTACTATTTGTAAGTAGCGCCACATTAGTTGCATTGACAACTACATATTTCAATGTTATTCTTAAACCACACTCCTCTAACGAAAGGATTTTAAATTTTTATGGATACCGATGCAGTATTTCAAGCACAGCAAGAACAAAAATATGTCGTTATGACTCAAACACCAATTCCGCAGTTGGTTGTTCGACTGGCTTTACCCACGATCTGCGCGATGCTTATCACTGCTATCTATAATATGGCCGACACTTATTTCGTCAGCCAAATCAGCACCAGTGCGTCAGCAGCGGTCGGCGTCATTTTCTCGTTGATGGGAATTATTCAATCTGTAGGCTTCACCTTTGGCATCGGCTCCTCAGTGTTGGTTTCGCGCCTGTTGGGTGAGAAACGCCGAAATGAAGCAAGCGAATCGGTAGCGACGGCCTTTTTTGCGTCGCTGGTTTTTGGTGCGTTGCTGTCAGCCATTGGCCTTTTCTTTCTCGATGAGCTCGTGGTGCTTCTGGGCGCAACTGAAAGCATTGCCCCTTATGCCCGAGACTATGCCCGCTATATTCTTATTGGCGCGCCCTACATGGCAGCCAACTTTGTGCTAAACACGTCTCTTCGCGGGCAGGGCAACGCCTTTTACGGCATGATTGGCATCATGTCGGGCGGCATTCTAAACATGGCGCTTGATCCCATCATGATTTTTGGAATGGGGCTAGGCATTAGCGGGGCGGCACTAGCCACCATAATCAGTCAGTTTGTCAGCTTTGTCATTTTGCTTTACTTTAACCTGGGCAAGCATGGCTCACTGCCGCTTAAATTTCGCAACGTGCGCCTGTCCTATAGGCTGCTTGCAGATATCATCAGCGGCGGAACCCCCTCGTTGTTCCGTCAGGGTCTGGCCAGCATCGCGATGGTATTCATGATCCGCTCCTGCAAACCATTTGGCGACCCGGCCATCGCCGCCATCAGCATCGTCACCCGTCTTATGATGTTTGTCATCTCTGCAATGATCGGTTTTGGGCAAGGCTTTCAGCCGGTATGCGGTTTTAACTACGGCGCAAAGCGCTTCGACCGCGTTAAGGAGTCGTTCTGGTACTGCGTCAAGGTATCGCTCCTGATTCTCGTCAGCGCAGGGGCTCTCATGTTTCTCTTTGCGCCACAGGCTATCGGCGCTTTTAGGCGGGATGATCTTGAGGTAATAGCCATTGGAACCACGGCATTAAGATTACAATGTCTCGCACTGCCACTCCAAAGCTTCTTTATCATGTGTAACATGTATCTGCAATGCACTGGGCAAAGCGGCCCCGCCACACTGCTGGCAAGTGCGCGGCAGGGCATCTTCTTTTTGCCGGGCACACTGCTCTGGCCAGCGCTGTTTGGCCTTTTAGGCGTGCAGATTGTGCAGCCGGTATCAGATATTTGCTGCTTTATTCTGGCTGTTTACTTAAGCCGCCGTTTTTTGAGCGATTTAAACCAACGACTTTCTGACCAATTGCGAGCGGAGGGAAAAGCATGAACCGTTCCATAATCCCCGCAAACAAATTCATTTCAATGATCTATCGATATACTCGTCGTTATTTTGCCCGTGAGCTTCAGGACTCTAAGCTCGATGCCGGACAACTGCCATTTCTGCTACATCTCTATCGCTGCCCCGGTGCTACACAGGAACAGATTTCCTGCGCATTGGGTATGGACAAGGGTACGACTGCGCGCAGCGTGGCACAGTTGGAGGAATGCGGTCTGGCTTATCGCACACCGGACGAAAACGACCGACGCATCAATCATGTGTACCCATCTTCGGCTGCTCTCGCGCGGGAGGATGAACTTTTTGCCATCATTGGCCGTCTTCACGAACTGCTCTTTGAGGGTTTTTCTCCTGAGGAACGGTCACAGGCACTGTCACTGATCATCCGAATGAAAGATAATATTGAAAAAGAATTTGTAGAATAACTCACGTCATTTTATCATCACATCATTGGAGGTAACAGCAATGAAAAACATCGGATTTATCGGCATCGGCGTCATGGGCGAATCAATGGCACGCAACCTGAGCAAAAACGGATTTAACGTATTCATCTATAACCGAACCAAATCAAAGGCTGAGGGATTGATTGCTGAAGGGCTCACCTGGTGCGATAGCGTTGCCGAATGCGCTGCTGGACGCGATGCTGTCATCACCATCGTCGGCTACCCTAAAGACGTCGAGGAGGTCTATTTTGGCGAAAGCGGCATCATTGCAAACGCTAAATTGGGCACTTATATCATTGACATGACCACCACCAGCCCCCAGCTTTCTCAGCGTATTTATGCAGAAGCTCATGCGCACGGTCTTTATGCGCTGGATGCCCCAGTCTCAGGCGGCGACGGCGGTGCACGGGATGGTACGCTGGCCATTATGGTCGGCGGAGACAAGCCGGCGTTTGAAGCTTGTGTACCGCTGTTTGAAGCGATGGGTAAGAATATTTTTTATGAGGGTGCGGCCGGCTGCGGCCAACACGTTAAAATGGCTAATCAGATTGTTATTGCAGGCACCGTTACCGGTGTGTGCGAAGCGGTTGCCTATGCCCGTGCCGCAGGGGTTGACCTTGACACCATGCTTAAAACCATCGGATGCGGTGCGGCGGCAAGCGCACAGCTTCAAAAGGTTGCGCCTAAAATGATCTCCGGTGATTTTGCGCCCGGTTTTTATATCAAGCATTTTATCAAGGACATGTCCATTGCGCAGCAGGAGGCACAAGCTGTAGGACTTTCCCTCGAAATTTTGCAGCAGGCCTGCCGGATGTTCCAAAAGCTTGAAGCTCAGGGAAAAGGCGACAACGGTACACAGGGCATCATTGAATATTATAATAAATAGCATTAAATAATCGCCCAGTTTAATCGACCCCCACCTCTAATGTATGGAGGTGGGGGTTTTGATCAGTTTATCAAAAAAGCTATGGCGTTTGCGCAAGCCTCATACCGCTTATTGCAGCCGCGGGGACCCCTTGCGAGGGTTCCCCGCGCAAAAGTCCACTGGATTGTTTTTGTGGCCCTCCTGCGCTTTTAA
>JAEWNU010000086.1 GCA_023456995.1 Bacillota bacterium | reverse complement strand
AGGTCATCCATGGTTTATCTGCCTTTCATCAACTGGTTTAGCATCTGCTTAATCTGCGGCTGCTCTAAAAATTGAGAAAGCGCCTGCGGGTTTTTCAACAGCTGTCCGATTTGCTGCTGTTGCTGTGCGTTGATGCCCAGCTGGTCAAGATTTCCCTTTTCCAACTGTTCTTTGAGGGCTTGCGGGTCGCGTCCTAGTTTTTGACCCGCCATTTTCAGCATGGCATCCAGCTGTGAGGGGGGGATATTCGATGGCATGTTCAAGCAAGTTCACCACCTTGTTTAATCATATGAAAATGTAAAAAGGGTTATGTCGTATCATATGCTAAGGGAAGCGGTTATGATACTGTTTTGATTTCGGTATTAGGGTAATAATGTAGCAAAATATCTTCACATGTACTGCCTTGACGGGCCATAAAGTCGGCACCGTATTGGCTCATTCCCACACCGTGGCCATAGCCAAGTGTCTCAATAGAAAAAGTTCCGCTATGATAGGATATCGTAAAGCAGCCCGAACGCAGACTTAGCGCGTTACGCACCGCTTGCCCGTGAACTTCGAGATTGCCCACTTTGGCCAGCGTTACATAGCCTGAATCGGATGTCTTTAGTGGCACAATCCACTTTTCAGGAGTATCATCGTTAAGTTTTAAATCGTCGAAGGCCTGCATAAGCAATAGCTTCATGGTTTTTTTATCATAGGTCTCAGTAACCTTATAATCGGGTGCCAGTAGGTCACCATCACTCTCAACCGGTACGAGATAGGGTAATGAGACCATCCAAACATTGTCGGAAGCTTCAGTGTGCCCTGTGCTGGTGGAGTGATAGGCTGTCAATGCGGGTTGATCATCATAGGCTACAATGCGGGTTAAAGCATATTCGGCAGCTTCACATATTTTTGGCCAGAACAACTCGGCACTCTCGCCGTAACGTTCAAAAAAGCGATCTTTTGTTATATAACCCTCCAGACGCTCAGGGTCGGCAGAAAAATCTGCGCCCTTGAGTTCCGGGTCGGGGGATTCGGCCTGCCGTTGCGCGCTGTAGAGCGCCCATGTATGGGCGGCAATGGCCTGCGCAGTTAGCGCTTGCTGGTGAAAGGTGGCAGGCATCTCGGAGGCAACCGCTCCACGAATATATTCTGCTGCGTCTACTGTGAATACTTTCTTAGTTGTACGGTCAAAAATCTTAAAGGACTTGCGCGCTTCAATATCGGTATCAGATGGCGCGACGGTCGTCACGTCGGAGGAAGAACTGCTCTCGCTATTTGATGGTGCACTTTCAGCCATCGAAGAGACAGTCGATACCGAGGCTGGTTCTGAGGCAGCCTCCGAGGCTGGCATATTCTCAGGAAAAGACAAAATATCCCCCTGCCCCGATAGCGAAGCGGCAAAGGGGATGGCTATGGTCAGCAGTGTCAGCAGCACTAGAAAAAATATTGTGGCCCGCATAGGACATCCCTTTCTTTTGGCTTTATTGACTTTGACAATAGGATGGGATAAAATATTGCTATTGTCAGCTTATGCGGACAGGCCGGTAAATATGTTTTAACCTCTGCAGTCCAAATTAAAGCTGTGCACAAGAAAGGCGATGAAAAGCGTTTGTATAAAAAGAGCTTAAGGATATTTTTAGGCGGAACAATAATCGCCGCTTTGCTGCGCATTTTGCTAAAGACCTTATATATTGATACTCAAAGTGGGTTTTATTTGGGAGGCAGCGCGCTGGTTTACAGTTTTGGAGTACTGTTGCTGTTGACCACCCTGGCGGTAACTGTGAGCACACTGCGCGCAGATAGCGCAGATACAGTGACACTTAGAGGCAACCGTCCGCTTGAACTGGCAGCGGCTGTGCTGGGGGTGACTGTTGCAGCTACAAGCGTGCCTAAGCTGATGGCAGCGCTGGCGATAGACCCGACGGAACCGGTTATCAACCGTCTGCCGGCTTGGCTTTTGGTTGTTGAGAATATTTTAGGGATGATGGCTGGAGTTGGCTTTTTATATCTGGCCTTTTGTTTTTACAGTGGTTTTAAGCGTTCCGGCCTTCAGGGTATGCTGGCGTTGCCAATGGTAATTTGGCAGGCCATCAGCATGGTGGAACGATATATTTCGTTCCGACAGGTCAATACGGCTTCAGACCAGTTTATCGAGACGATGTATCTTGTGTTTGCAACTTTATTTTTACTCGCCAACACCCGTTGTATGGCGGGGATTCCTAAAAGCCGAAAGATTTGCGTGATCTGGGGATTGCTCGCGAGCCATTTTGGGTTGGTTCTGATAGTTGGGCAGTTAGCCGGAATTGCGGTACTAGGTAGCGATATCTCCGGCCCACCTTTGCTGCAAATATTGACGATTGCAGCGCTGACGCTCTATGCGCTGGTGGTTTCGTGTTCGCTAATATGTTGCGGAGATAATTGAAGTGGGTTGCCGTAAGATTTGCGGTTCTTAAAGGGGGCGGCATCGTTTTGACGATGCCGCCCCCTAATTTTATAAAACACAACCCTTACTGATCAATATACTGGGCTTAAATGATGAACGAATCCGGTTAAAATTGGCGCCGCTAAACAGACATGACCCATTTTCTTACGTTTATACTACTTTTTATGGGAGTCTATTATCGCACCCGCTATTATACCTAAGGCTATACCTATCGTAATCCCCATCAACATATTGTCAAATATTATTCCGCCTATGGCGCTTCCTGCTCCAACGCCTATGCACATTCCCAGACTGATATAACTTATCTCATTATCATCATTCTGCTCTTGAATATCGTCGGTATGTTGATTTTGATCATCCATAATTAGCGTTCCTCGCGAAAGTAATTAAGACCAAGGCTGGCAGGGATGTGCGCGCCGCTACTTTTACGCACCGAGCTGATGATCAGAACAAGCGCCGTAATTAGAAACGGCAGCATGTCATAAAACGCGTTGGGAAAGGGAAACAAGCTTTTGGTTGCATAATATTTAAGTACGCGCAGCGCGCCAAACACAAACGAGCCGTAAAGAGCATTTACTGGCTTCCAACCTGCGAAAATGACCAGCGCCACGGCGATCCAGCCGAGACCGCCGACGTTATCGCTTATCCAGACGCCGCTGTTGATAATCATCGAGCAATATGCTCCGCCAATGCCGCAGATTCCGCCGCCGACCACGATATTGAAATATTTAAGGGCCGTGACATTGATGCCGGCAGCATCAGCCGCTGCCGGATTTTCACCGATGGCGCGGACATTGAGACCGGTTTTAGTATGATGCAAGTAATAGCCTGCTGCGATCGCAATCACAATGCCTAAATAAACGAACGGGTTATAAGAAAACAACAACTCGCCGACTACCGGTATCTTACCTAGCCCTGCAAAATCGATGCCGCGCATCTGGGCAGTAATCGCTTCTGGCAGTTTCAAAGTTTTATCTGCCGAACGGCTGATTATCAAAACGCCCACGAAGTTTGAAAGCCCAATTCCAAAAATGGTCAATGTCAGGCCCGTGACGTTCTGATTGGCAAAAAACGTAACAGTCAGTACAGCGTAAATTAGCGCCGAGAGGGCACCGCCCAAGAAGGCGGCCAGAATAGCCAGTATAAAATTATTGGTATAGTAGCCAGTCATAAAGCCCGCACAGGCACCGATGGACATCATACCCTCTACGCCGAGATTCAGGTGCCCGACGCGTTCGCTTAAAATTTCGCCTACAGTGCCAAACAACAGGGGTGTGCCCGCCAGCACAGCAGCGACGAGGAATTTGATGAACATGTCCATTATTTCTCCCCTCCCTTGTTGCGTATTGAAAAGGCGTAACGAATGAAAAATTCGCACCCTAAGATAAAGAACAGGATGATGCCCTGTAACACGTCCGCGCAGTCAGTGGAAAGGCCGAAAGTGGATTGTACAACGCCCGAGCCTTTTTCTAGAATTGAGAAGAGAAATGACACAACCAAAATTACCATAGGGTTTAATTGTGCCAGCCACGCGACAATGATAGCTGTGAAACCAACGCCCCCCGCAACAGCAGTAGTTAGCGTGATGTCTGAGCCCGTGGCTTGCACCATACCACAGATACCGCAGACTGCACCCGAGAAGAACATGGTGCGCAAAATTACGCGCTTAACGTTCATGCCGGCGTAGCGTGCAGTATCCTGACTTTCACCCACGACGCCTATTTCATAGCCCTGCTTGGTGCGACTGAGATAGATATAGACGATTACCACAAGCGCCAGCGCAATCAGCCAGCCAATGTGAACGCCGAAAAGTTTATCCAATGCAGCGTTTTTATCAAACCGTGCAATTTTTGCGAAGCCAGCCGCACCCGGGTCCTTCCAAGGGCCATCGCGCAGGTAAGATACAATATGCAACGCAATATAATTCAGCATGAGGGTAAACAGCGTCTCATTGGTGTCAAATTTTACTTTAAAAACAGCGGGTATTAACCCCCACAGGCCGCCGCCGATTACACCCGCCAAAAACATAATGGTAATCAATAGCCAATGGTTCCAGTCGGAATGAAACAGCGCAAAATAAGACGCGCAAATGGCGCCTACAATAATTTGCCCCTCGGCACCGATATTCCAGAATTTCATTTTAAAGGCCAGCGTGACGCCCAGCGATGAGATAGTCAGCGGAATGGCATATTTGACTGTCGCCTGAATGGCCATCTTGCTGCGAAACGCACCTGAAAGAATGGTTCCGTAAATCTCCAGCGGATTATGGCCAATAGTGAGAATAAACACGCCACCTGCAATGAGTGAAATGAGCACAGCTTGCAATCGCAGCAGCAGAATCTGGCTGCGGTTTTTTTCAGCGCGCTTAACAATGCGAATAAGCGGGTCATGCTTGCCGTTGACAAGCTTTTGCATCAGTCATCGCCTCCTTCCGCGAGGTTGGCTCCTGTCATCATCAGGCCGATCTGTTC
>JAEWNU010000085.1 GCA_023456995.1 Bacillota bacterium | reverse complement strand
TCGCCATCCCGAGCTGCCTTTTGAAGAGAAAGAAACTACTGCATATATAATTAATGCGCTTGAGATACTCGGCATAGAAACAACAACTTTTGATGATTATAATGGCGTTATCGGCACCATCCATGGTGACAGACCAGGGAAAACCGTTATGTTGCGCGCGGATATTGATGCATTGCCCACAAAAGAAGCGACTGGATTGAGCTTTTCATCTGAAATTCCAGGCAAAATGCATGCTTGCGGTCACGATTGTCACGCCGCTATGCTGCTGGGAGCGGCAGAAATACTCTTACAATGCCGTGAAGAGCTTTGTGGTACTGTCGAACTTCTGTTTCAAGCAGCAGAGGAATCTTGCTTTGGTGCAAAATATTATGTAGAAAAGGGTTATCTGGACAATATTGATGCGCTGTTCGGTTGTCACGTCTGGGGTACTATGCCGGTGCCCTTTATAAATATTCAGGACGGTTATCGCATGGCTTCCTGTGATAATTTTAATATTGTCGTACATGGTTGCGCGACCCATGGCTCTACACCGCAGTTGGGGCAGGATGCCATAATTGCAGCCAGTGCCATTATCCTCAATTTACAGACCTTTGCTAGCCGCCGCAACGACCCGCTTAATCCGCTGGTCATTTCAATAGGAACCGTAAAAGCTGGAACGCAATTTAACATTATTGCCGACCGTGTTGAGCTAGAGGGAACTATTCGTACTTTCTCGCGAGAAATTCAGGCAACTATAGAGCCCGCTATCCGTAAAATTATAACGGACACCGCCTCGGCACTTGGCTGTACGGCAGAGTTGAACTATGATTCTATAGAAAGCCCTGTTATCAATGAACACATTCATCTCAATGACGTTGCGCGTGCTGCCACAGCCAAACTGTTTGGGTTGGAGCAGCTGCGTGATATGCCGCCTGTTACTGGTTCTGAAGATTTTTCAATGCTTATGGAAAAGGCTCCCGGTGTGTTTGGGTTTATCGGGTGTCTAAACCCCGAAAAAGGCATTGTATGGCCTAACCACTCAGATAAATTCACGGTGGATGAATCCATTCTACAGCGCGGTTCGGCGTTATATGCCCAATTTACGGTGGACTATCTGGAAAGCGCGGCGAGGGAGGAAAACGCATGAATATCAAAGAACAGGCAAAGCAATTGAAGGATTATGTCGTTGCACAACGTCGGTGGCTTCATGCAAACCCTGAGCTTAGTACCAAGGAATTTAAAACAACTGAACACATCGTATCCGAGCTTCAAAAACTTGGTATCGAGGTCATTACTTTTAAGGAATGCACCGGTGCGGTTGGTATTATCCGTGGCAAGCACGACGGCAAGACTGTTATGCTGCGTGCCGATATTGATGCGCTGCCTATTAACGAACCTCAAACCAAACCCTATGCTTCTCAGTGCTCCGGTGTGATGCATGCTTGTGGGCACGACTGCCACACGGCAATGCTCCTAGGCGCAGCACAGATATTGGCATCAAACACCGAATCTTTACACGGCACGGTCAAGCTACTTTTTCAAATGGGCGAAGAAATAGGGATACAGTCAGAGCATTATGTAAAAAACGGCTCTCTTGATAATGTGGATGCTATCTTTGGCATGCATGTTTGGTCACTGCTCGACGCCGGAACAGTCAACTTTGAAGACGGTGAACGCATGGCATCCAGCGACCGTTTTACCATTACAATCCGAGGCGAAGCTGCACATGGCAGTGCTCCCAATAAGGGCCGTGACGCTATAGTTGCAGCAGCATCGGTTAATATGGCGCTTCAAGCGCTTGTGGCAAGATTAAACGATCCTCTTAATGCGCTTGTGCTTTCGATTGGCATGATGAACGGCGGACAACGCTTTAATATCATTGCAGATACAGTAGAACTGGTCGGCACAGTACGTACCTTTAACAGGGAGTTTCGCCACAGCATTCCCGAAAAGATTACGCAGATTGTCTCCCACGCCGCTGCAATCTATGGCTGCACTGCACAAGTTAACTATGAATTCTTGCCGGGGCCAGTCATCAACGACCACGTTAATCTTAATGCTATTGCGCGCAACGCAGCAGCCAAGATTATGGGCGAAAACAGCCTGGTGCCTCTTCGCAAGATGATGGGCGCTGAAGATTTTTCGGTTTTGATGGAAAAAGCGCCAGGGGTGTATGGCTTTTTGGGTGCACGCAACCGTGATAAAGGTGTTGTTTGCAGTCATCATCATCCTGCGTTTGATATTGATGAGGATATTTTGGAAAACGGTACAGCCATTTATGCACAATTTGCAGTCGATTACCTGAACTCGAAATAATCTCGAACATTTAGATGTTTGATTCTAATATAGTGTAAATAGTAACCAGCAATAGTACCTGTTTTGAATCCTGTTGCACCTTTAATCTTGTTTGTTCAGTGACATACTTTAATGTTACTGAACAAACGTAAGATTACGCATTTACACTTCTTGAAAATTTTGGATAAGAGACTGCTTATAGATATGTGTTGTTCGGTCAAATAGCAATTATTTATATTTAAGAAAGGTGAAAATAGGTATGATATTATCGGATAAGACTATTTTAAAAATGTTAGAAACTAAAACTTTGAAAATTTCTCCTTTAGAAAAAGAGCAAATTCAGCCTGCAAGCGTAGATATACGGCTTGGAGATACATTTAGTATTGTCGAGGATTCTTCAACAGGGATTGTTACATTAGAAAATGAAATCAAATACAAGACAATAAAAAGCGATACTTATATTTTGTTGCCAAATCAATTTGTTCTTGCGACTACAATGGAATATTTTGATTTGCCTAATAATTTAACTGCATTTGTTGAAGGACGTAGCTCGTTGGGTAGAATGGGCTTATTTATACAAAATGCTGGATGGGTAGATCCAGGATTCAAAGGCGAGATAACTCTTGAATTATATAATGCAAATCGTTGTGGGATTGAACTAAAAGCAGGTCGCAGAGTAGGTCAACTTGTTTTTGCACAAATGGATGATACCGCTCTCAATCCATATAACGGAAAATATCAAGGGCAAAAAGGTGCAACAGGTTCAAGAGTATTTTTAGACAACGAAGTAAAGTAACCTAATGCGTGTTATGAGCAAAATCTTACAGTTCAGAAAATTACTGAATTGCGCCTAATGTTTATAATCCAATAGGTTAATTAATCTCAACAAGGAGAGTGGAATGAAAAATTTTCTTGAGGTATTTGGAATAAGCTTTATATTATTAACTGTTTTTATGATGTTCGGTGGAAGTCTAGTCTTTGAAAATATCTGGGCAATAATTGCCTTTGTAGCATTTATTATTTCGGTTATTGGTTCTATATTTATGTATCAGGAAACGAAAATTGAAGATTTAGAAGACCGCATAAAAAAGATTGAGTCTCAGAATGGAAACAAAAAAT
>JAEWNU010000084.1 GCA_023456995.1 Bacillota bacterium | reverse complement strand
CGTTAAGCGTTCTTCATTCCAACCGGTAATAGCAGTACAAAAGTCCGCCGCCTCTTTTTTAGCCACTGCAAGATTGTGCAGCAGGTAGTTGCCGCATTCCACTTTCAGTGCACCGGGTATTTCGCCTTCATAATCACGAACAAAGCGCATTCCCTCGGAAATAGCCAAAACTGCCTGGGCAGGTTTAACGCCTTTTAAAATCAAATAAAAGCCAGTCAGGCAGCCCATCGGTCCAAAATAGACCACCTGATTTCCAATATCGCTGGATCTCACCCACGTGGCAAAGATGTGTTCAATGGTATGCGCTGCTTCGGGACTTAAATAGCTGGCCGCATTGGGGTAGTGATATCGAATGTCATAGGTAATAATATCACCAAAATCAATGCGCGAGGTATATATTCCAGGCGTTAGCGTATCATGATTTATACAAAAGCTCGCAATTTTTTTCATATATCTTCTCCTTTATAAAAATATTGTTTCTCTTGCCGCCTCGACTAAATAGCAGCCGATATTAACCTTTATGGCTTGTAATATTTAAAATTGAAAAAATCTATAATGGTATTAAAAGCGTGGTGAGCAAAATGAGTGACGCAGCCTCAAACTCTAAGGCACAAGCGAATGAGCAGGGTGATACACATCAAAGTAACAAAGCCCATTCAAAGTTCAATTCCTACGCGAGGCAAAATGTGGTGGCTTACCCCCAGGATGTTCTATTGGCCTCTGTCACCCTTGCGCTTACTCTGACTCAGGGGCGTAGCCAATACGAGGTAGAAACGCTGATTAACCTATTTTCGCTGACAACAGACAACCTTCAAGCCATATTGGCACAAATGCTGATCAACCGAAAGGTGCAGACAGAACTTGATACTATTATTTAGTCTTTATACCATAGCACAAATTTATTATCTTTTCAATTACAGGGCAACTACAGGCATTGTTTATTCGCATTGCAGCATAGGATTTTATAAACAGCCCGCGGCATGCACAGCCGCTGGATGAAAGGAGCTTGCCGCAATGCCAAACTGTAATTATCAACCCTGCCGGCAGGGGGCGGCATTACCGCTGGACCCCGACAGCCAAATTGTCCCAAAGACCGAGACCATGCAAAATCCGCCTCTCTCCCCGCTTTTGCAGGCGACACCGCCCGGTGGTGATAGCGCCGTTGCTGCCGCTCAAAGCAGCGAAAACGGCAGCGTGCCTGATGAGCCATTATGCGGCCCAAACGGACTGTGCCTGGCGCTGCCCTACCCTGCAGCAAAAGCCAGCGCAGAAAACGAGCGTTACGCCCGTATCATCCGTAACAGCTTTGCGGGATGTGAATCGGCGCTGACCGCTATGATGACCTACCTCTACCAGTCCATACGCTTTGGCGACTGTGCTGACGACCTGCGTGAAATGCTGGCGGCCATTGCACTGTGCAAAATGTTCCACCTTCGTTTGCTGGGCGAATTGTTGGTGTCACTCGGCAGCGACCCAAAATATTTTTACTGTATGCCGCCCAACGCTAACTCCGGCACATGGTGGACGGCTCAGCCCACCATGGTAACCTATTCTAAAATTCTTGGTGATGCGCTCAAGGCGGATATCGAGGCTGAAAAGGCATCTATTGAGGAACACAAAAACGCCGTCGATTATGTGGATGACGAGGGCATACGCGCGCTTTTGAAGCGCATTGTTATGGATGAAGAATATCATCTGAAGATATTAAACGAACTATACAAACGTTTTTGCAGTTGACCGCTCAACGTTTGAATATTGCTGCCTGCGGCTGACCGTTAATACTATTACGACGCGAATAGTATTAATCTGTGTGCGGTCAGTAAAAGGTCTAAAAATTTATGCCGGCGCACAGCGGCAGAATGGAAGATAAAATGAAGCTGAAATATTTACTTTCCGCGGCGGCACTATTTTTTCTGCTGTCGTATATCAGTGTATGGTTATGCATGATTGTACTTGATAAGCAAAAAAAGCCCGAATCGCTTTCAAAGCCTCCGATGTCGGTGAGTGTATCCTCTGCTTTGCCCGAAGCTTCTGGCGTAAAGGTCAGCGGCGATATTTCCGACCCCGTTTCGTCCGAAGCCCCGCAAAATGACTTATTTGCTAAAGCAGGCTTTGAAATATCAAGCACCAACGTCTACCCGGGCGAGTATCTAGTGCTGACCGCTTATGGCATCGACAACGCGGACAAAATCAAGGTCCAGAATCCATTTGGAAAATCACCTAAGTTTTTTAAGGCGGACGATCATCTCACGGCCCTGCTTCCGGTGAAATACTCCTACGAACCGGGCGAATACATTCTGACGGCTGAAGGCAATGGCTATAACGAGGTGTTTGCCATCAACCTGCTTACAAAAGAATGGCAGACTCAAAATTTAACGGTGGATGAATCCGTCACCTCAGAGACGATAGAAAATACTGCAGCCAACGACGAATACTTTGCCAAGGTGCAACCTAAAAAGGCGCTATTTGAGCCCACGCCATTATGGGAGGGTAGCTTCATCCAGCCGGTAGAGGGCGAAATCACCACAGAATTCGGTATGCTACGTACTGTCAACGGCGTACCATCTGATCGTCACGGCGGTGTTGATATTGCGGCAGATCGCGGAACACCGGTCAAAGCCGCCAATAATGGCAAGGTGCTTTTTGCCGAAAAAATAGCGCTCACTGGCAACACCGTCTGCATTGAACACGGAATGGGATTGAAAACCTGGTACTACCACATGGATTCGCTCGATGTTAAAGCCGGTGATATGGTTAAAAAGGGGCAACAAATTGGAACAGTAGGTTCCACCGGCTTTTCAACAGGACCGCACTTACACTGGGCAGCCTCCGTTTTTGATGTTTATGTGAACCCTTGGACACTGATTGCCGCTGCACCACAGCTCTAACACTGGGTGCGCACATTCAAAATACACGTCCAGAAAGGGCCTATTAAAGCTCGCCGCTTTTATAGGCTCTTTTTTTCATAAAATTTTCACCTTCTCTTGCATTTGATTTGGAAAAATGCTATCCTATGTGTACTATGTGATTTAATACATATACGCACTACAAGGCGCACACAGGAAAGGAACATATCATGTTGGAAATCAATCAGGTTGCGCCCGTCTCTGGCGGGGAGCAAGACATCGCCACCCAGGCGGACAAGAATAAGGAGATTGCACATTTTACTAAAAAGAGGCCGAAAAAGAAAATTTGGATCATAGCAATCGTACTGCTGTTAGTTGGCGCTCTGGCACTCAAGTTGTTTTTGCCCAAGGATTCCCGCCCTTTTGTATCGACTAGCCCAATTTCTAAGGGTAGTCTTGAAAGCCGCATTACCCTGAACGGCACGGTTGAAAGCGACGCCTCATCCCGCATCTACTCGACCGAAACTGGGTTGGTCACCGGTGTCAATGTCAAGATAGGCGACAAAGTCGTCGCTGGCGATATCCTTTGTCAGCTCGATACCACTGATCTGGAGCGCTCTATCAAAATACAGGAAACATCAATCAGCAACGCCATCAAAAAGGCTGAACTGACGCTTTCAAATAGTCAGGCCGACTACCAAAATCTGCTTGACGACCTGAAAACCGATAAGTATTCTGAACTGATTAATGCACAACAAGCGCTCAACTACGCCCAGCGCGATTATACTGATGCGCGGCATGAACTCGACGACCACGAGGACGAGCAGGAATATGCCGACGAGGTCATAAACAAGTTGGAGCGCACGATGAATCTTGCGCGGATAGAGCTCTCTCGCGCGAAAAAAGCCTTAAATGAAGCGGAGAAAACCGGACAGGGTCTTGACGAAGCCCGTGCCAACTTACAGGTAAAAGAAACTGCTTATGACGCCGCTTATAAGGCATGGGAAGAAACCAACGACAAATATGGTGACGACGTCACCAAATACACCAAGGATTACAGCCTTGCGCGCCTAAAATATAACGACGCGCTCGAAAACAAGGAAGCAATCGAACGTGCCGCCAATCGTCGTCTGGTAGAACTGAAAAATGCCATTGAGATGAACAGTATCTCAGCCGACATGACCGAAGAACGGCTGAGCCTTGAAAAGCTTCAGAAATCTCTTTCGGATTCTACTGTCAAAGCTCCCATCTCCGGCACCATCACCGCCGTGTACGCACTGGAGGGCATGCCCGGAAACGGCTTGCTGTTTGTGATTGAAGATACTGAGCAACTCGTGGTCAAGACCTCGGTACGTGAATATGATATTGCGTCACTGCGTGAGGGCATGTCCGCCATCATAAAGAGCGACGCCACCGGTGAACGTGAATTTGAGGGCAAAGTACTGCGTATTGCACCCGCTGCCGCCAAAAAAGAGAATGGCGACACAGCAGCTAAAAGCGGCGGGACTGTAGAATTTGAAACAGATGTATCCCTACCCTCGGCAGACAGTGCGCTTCGCATTGGAATGAATGTCAGGCTAAATATTATTCTAGAGAAGAAAGACGACGTGCTTTCAGTCCCTTTTGATGCAGTATCCACTGACGGAAATGGTAACAGTATTGTCTACGTTGCCCGCGCTGACGAAAAAGGGAACTACATAGCAGAATCCGTTACAGTTGAAACCGGCATGGAGACCGACTTCGCCATAGAGGTCTCCTCCGACGCACTGACAGAGGGCGACCTTATCATCACAGATATCAGCAGCATTACACAAGGTGCAGCAATTCGCCTTTCTCCTGAATCGGTGGTGAGTGCGTAATGGAGCAGAACCGCAACGCCATCATCGATATGCGAGGCATTATTAAACGTTTTTACATTGGTGAGCCCAACGAGCTGACGATCTTAAAGAGCATAGACCTCACGGTATTGGAGGGGCAATTCGTTTCAATTGTTGGTGCTTCAGGTTCAGGCAAATCCACGCTGATGAACATTATTGGCGCACTCGACCGCCCAACCGAGGGCAGCTATCATCTTGACAGTGTTCCCATGCGCGACGTGCCAGACGATCGGCTTTCTGAAATCAGAAACCGTAAAATAGGCTTTGTATTTCAGACCTTTAACCTCATTCCCCGCACCAGCGCGCTTTCCAATGTTGAGCTACCGATGCTTTACAGCGGAATGCCCCGCGCAAAACGGATTGCTCGCGCTAAGGAACTACTGGCTCAGGTTGAAATGAGCGACAGAATGAAACATATGCCCAGCGAGCTTTCAGGCGGTCAGAAGCAGCGCGTCGCCATTGCACGCGCCATGGCCAACGACCCCGCCATTATTCTGGCCGATGAGCCTACCGGTGCGCTTGATTCCACCACTGGACGGCTCGTGATGGATATTTTTCATCGTCTGCACCGTGATCAAGGTAAAACTATTGTGCTGATAACCCACAACCCAGAGCTGGCCGCCGAGACACAACGCATCATCACCCTCTCGGATGGCCGGATTATTAACGACGAACAGGGGGCGGTCTGACATGCTTCTGGGAGAAAATGTACGTCTTGCCGTCAATGGACTTTTAGCCAACAAAATGCGTGCCTTGCTGACTATGCTGGGCATTATTATCGGCATCTCATCGGTCATTGCCATTGTCACGGTCGGTCAGGCTATGACCGGCTCGGTAACGAACCTAATGAATGATCTGGGTGCCAATTCTATTCAAATTTACCTGCAGGATAAACCTGACGAATTCGGCAACACCGATTATACCCACGAATGGGAAGATGACGACAGAATATCCGACCAAATGATCGAGTCCTATCTTGAAGCATTTTCAGGCAAGGTTTCCGCGTGGGCGGTTTCGAGTGGTGTCGGCTCCGGTCAGGCCATGAACGGACGCAACCAAGCCAGCGGTGAGGTCGTTGGCACCAATTCCGATGCGCTTAAAATTCAGAACATTCCCATTATCGCCGGGCATTTTTTAAATGAACGCGAAGTGGGCGGCATGAAGTATGCCGCCGTTATCTCTGACCGCTTTGTAGAAAAACTGTTCCCCGGAATGCCGATGCAGCAAGCACTGGGCAAAGAAATTAAAATACGTTTGAATCAGGGCATTTATACTTTTACAGTCGTGGGGGTTTACCACTTTGAGGTCAAGGGTTTTCTCAGCAATGTGACGGGCGACACTACAACGACGGTGTTCATCCCCATCACGCTGGCCAAGCAGATAACCGGCAGCACACAGGGGGTGCACTATGGCCTTCAGATTAAGGGTAGCGACCAAGTGACCAACTCAAAGCTCTTTGCCGAACAAACCGCCAAATATTTTAACGACCATTTTTACCGCAACAACAAATATGTCATAGTGATGGCGGAGAGTATGGACAGCATGATCGGTCAGATGACCGGCATGATGAACACCATGAGCATCGCCATCAGCATTATTGCTGGCATTTCTCTGCTGGTCGGCGGCATTGGCGTCATGAATATCATGTTAGTCTCTGTAACCGAACGCACCCGAGAAATTGGCACGCGCAAGGCTCTTGGTGCCAAAAACAGCGCCATCCAAATACAGTTTATCGTTGAATCAATGATTATCTGCCTGATCGGTGGCGTTATTGGCGTTGCGCTGGGCACTGCCTTAGGGCTCACCGGTTCTTCGCTGTTGGGATTTCCAGGTTGGCCTTCACCGGGCATCGTATTTATTGCTGTCAGTTTTTCAATGGCCATCGGCGTTTTTTTCGGTTATTATCCCGCCAACAAAGCTTCAAAACTCGACCCTATCGAAGCATTGCGTTATGAATAGTTTTTGATTTTATTTTATTACGCTTATTATGGATGGGTAATTTAAGGGCAATATTTCCAGATAGCTATTCAGT
>JAEWNU010000083.1 GCA_023456995.1 Bacillota bacterium | reverse complement strand
CCCTAGCAGCGTGTAACGCTCTGCTGCATCTGTCAACAGACGTGATTCGTCAAAAGGTCGCGTCTCCCCAGCGTCTTTCCAGGCAGCGTCTGCCATCTGCCGTAGTAAGTCTGCCTGCTCTGGAAGATAAAGAGGCTGATAATACATGCCGTCCTCGAGAACACTGGTCCTTTTGTGAAAAATTTTTTTACCAGCACAGGTGGAATCATAAAGATGGCTGTCATCACTCCGAAACACTACCCGCAAATTGTCACCGTTTGCTTCTAGGAGAGAAACAGCTGTATTGGTCTCTTGAGGTGATTCTCCAATTCGATCTAATGGATAACCTTGCAATGCACCCAGCAGCATCCGAATAGCAAAGCCATGAGAAACAATCGCAATTGTTTTCCCATCATTTTCTTTTGATATTCGGATCACTGCCTCAAGCAGGCGAGCCTGTACTTCTGCGGCAGTCTCTGCTCCGTTTATTTTCCATAGATGTGTTTTGATGCTAAAACAGATTAACTGATCTGAATTCTGACGGGCAATCTCTCCCCAAGGTTTCTGTTCCCATTCTCCCAGATTTACTTCTCTCAAAGCTCGATCCTTACGAAGTGGAAGGCCCTTTGGGGAATAGATTGCGCTGGCGGTGGCACAGGCGCGATACAAGTCGCTGGAATATACTGCATCAATGTGAATTGACTCGAATCGGCGGGAAAGTGCCCGAACTTGATCCCAACCTCGCACGGTCAATTTACTGTTGTCCTGCCCCTGTGCAATACGGTAAAGATTACCTTCCGCTTCCGCGTGCCGGATGAGATAAATGATTGTCATATGATTTCCTTGTTTATCACGACTTAGCTCTTGAGAGCAAAATTTGTGTTTGCTTATATTAAGGTAATTACTTTAACACTCTGCGCACTATATTAGACACTGCAACGCTAAGATTTTGATGACTTTCTGCATCCATATGTACGCAATCGACCTCTGATGCAGTTGCGTACAAAGCGGCATCTAGAAAGAACGCACCATAAGCCTGACATACCGGATAATAATAATCTTTGAAAAGAAGTGACTCGCTATATTTGCCTTGCAAGGAGGATGGCGGTTCCCGTGTATCAATGCCCGGAAGCAGTGGGGTAGGCGAGATCACAAGGATTAAAGGCGAATTTCTAAAAGCACTGGTATCTGAATGCACATAATTTGCGGAGAATACGGCACTTAACAAGGCGTCCAGCCCTTTTGATGAGCCGTGTGCATCTGTAAACTTCAGGTCGTTAGTGCCAAGGCTAATGATCAGCAAATCTACTGGTTTAGCCGCTAATAGCGTATACATGAGACCTTTCCTGCCATTCAGATAATCACAGAACGGGTCGTCAAATGAAGTAGTCCGAGCGTTCATTCCCGCCTCAATCACACAGTATTCACTGCCCAGCTTCTTTTGAAGAAGTGCTGTCCAACGGGTGTCTGCATCAAAGCGATCACCTGTGCCAGGAATGTAACCCCAAGTATTAGAATCGCCGTAGCATACAATTCTCTTCATTGCCTTCACTTGCGTCCATCAAAGAAGATGGGATTTGTCCAGGCAGAGCGGCCCTCCATATCCACGCATACAATACGAACATATTCTTCACGCCCTATGAGGAAATGGGATGCCTCAGTGAGCGATGCGCCATCTTCTGCAAAAAAGGACTTCCCTCTAGGCGGATAGGTGACAAAATGAATTTCCCGACAGGTGGAACAGGAGACATATACCTTGCCTTCGTTCACGCCGAAGTCGTGAACCACAGGACCACTAGAAGCATAGAATGCACCGCTAAAGAGCGCATCCATAATTGCTTCTGGACTGCGATGAGAGGCTTTCACCCATATCCATCCACCAAACAGGTCATGGGGAACATGCACGTCATCACTGGCGGTGGCAAAAAAACGTCTTCCGCGGCGCAGGAGCATATCCCAGTAAACCTCTGCATTGCCACCGTGGCAAAGATGTTCTGTACCATTGTTATAGACCTCCATTGCATGAAAGCCGTTCAGTGCCAGAACCTCCTCCGGCTCCATTCTTGACCAGATGGGGTGAGCCAGCGTAACAAACTGCCCATCTTCCCGCATCATGTCGATGAGCTGCTGGTCGGTCAGCTCTGCGGCAGTATAGCGCTTGCAGAGATAGTCGGTACTTTCTTTGCTGACTGCGCCGGCGCCCACAACGTGGGTACACTTGTCTGGGCTGTACTCAATGTCGTGCTCTACGCCTGTAATCAGAATCAGTTGTTCATTCGGTATCTCGCTGTGCGGCACGAAAACATTGTGATCCGTCATAGATAGAAAATCATAACCGTGAGCGTAATATATATTCGCGATTTCTGTTGGCGTAATTGCACCGTCTGATACGGTCGTATGGCTGTGCAAATTTCCCTTCAGCCAGACTCCATCCTTTGGAAAATAAGACTTTTTCATAAAATTGCCTCGTTTCAAGCAAGTAAGTTTCAGTTAAGCAGTGAGGGGAGCAGAGTCGATATGCCAGGGAAAAGTGTGACCAGAAGCAGGGTGATCATCAGCGCCATAAGCAGCTCTTTTCCCTGCTTCAGAAACTCAGGAATTTCAATCTTACACAGGTTGCAGCATTGATACATTGTTGCGCCGAAGGGCGGTGTGATAGCGCCGATAGACAGGTTGAGGATCACCATGATGCCAAAGTGGATGGGGTTAATGCCAAAGTTCATGGCTACAGGGTACAGCAGTGGGCCTGCAATCATCAGCACGGCGGAGCTATCCACTAACATTCCCATGATGAGCAGCATAATATTGACCAGTATTAGGAACACAATCGGGCTATCCGTGATATCCAACACGAGTACCGTGATCATCTGGGGAATCTGCGCATAGGTTAAATACAAGCCAAAGACAGTGGCGGAAATGATAATGCCAAATACATTGGCGATGGAGGTAAATGCCTCCAAAAGAATCATCTTGAAATCGGAAATGTGCAGCTCCTTGTAGACAAACATACCCACGAGGATACACAGTACGCAGAGAACGGCACCTCCCTCGGTGGCAGTAACGATACCAAAGCGCAGACCAACGATCAGAACAACGATCATCACCACAGCCCAGAAGCAATCGATGAGCCCAACGACAATCTCTTTGAGCGTGGCACGCTTTTCACGCGTGGGCTTGTATCCATCGCGGTGGGAAACGTAGTTTACGGCGAGCATCATAAAAAAACACATCAGGATGCCCGGCAGGTAGCCAGCCATAAACATGTCCAGCACAGAATTTTCCGTTATGGAAGCGTACAAGATTAGCATGACTCCTGGAGGAATCATAGGCGAAATCAGAGCAGAGTTTGCAGTAACAGCACCGGCAAATGCGAGATTGAAGCCGCGTTTCTCCATTTCAGGCACCAGCATCTTGCACTGCATGGCGGCGTCCGCATTGGAAGATCCGCACAGACCGCCCATCAGGGTGGACAGCAACACATTTACCTGCGCCAAGCCACCCCACATATGGCCCACCAGCAGGTCGGCAAACTTCATCATGCGGGAGGTAATACCGGTATAGTTCATAAGTAGGCCTGCCGTTATAAAAAACGGAATAGCCATCAGATTAAAGTTCATGCCGGACGTAACCATCTTGGATAGCACGATGTTAAGCGGCATTTCCGGTGCGATAAATGTAAAGTAGACCACGACTCCGCTGATAAAGGCGGCGCACACTGGAATACGTAAAGCCAGCAAAACGAATACCAAAATCAGAGGAAGCCAGGTAAGAAAATTCATTCGGATTTCCTCCCCTCGTTATTCCCCTTAAAGATGCGGTTCATCAGCGACCATAGACTACGCACACTGCCACTGAAAAATCCGACAAAAATAGACAAATAAACAAAAAAATAAGAAATTTTTGTGCCAGTGACCATACGGGTAAGTCCGCTCTTGCAAAGCTTGATGCTCCAATAAGTAATAAAAGCAGAGAATACAAAAATAAAAATTTCGCGAAAGATATCTATAATCTGCTGGCCGATATTAGGTAGCAGTTTTTGCACAAACTTGACGTCAACATGTGCATCTTTTTTGTACAGGTATCCGAAACCAGCATATCCAATCCAGACATAAGCAGACAGGGCGACAACCTCAAGTGTAGTGGAATATTGCTTCAGAACGGTGCGCGAAAATATGTTGATGATAACAGGTACAATGACCAGCAGTACCAGCACCCGTCCCATCCATTCTTCTGCCGTTCCGTCTCGGAAAAAGGCAGCGATTTTTTTCATTAAGGTCCCTCATTTCGTCAGAGTGGATACTTGCATTATGTTAAGTATTCCTTATCCATCTTAGAAGGGATAGTCTGAGGAAACCTTTGCAGCCTCCTCAGACTATACACGTTAGTCTACTACAAAAATTGTGTTTAAAGATATAGAATTACTTGCCTGCGGCGATATCGGCGCGAATCTGAGCAACGGTATCCAGAACTTTCTGACCGATTTGATATTTCAAGACATTCTCCTTAGCAAGCGCAGCAAAGGGCGCACGGTCCACATCATAGAAGCGGACGCCGGCTTTCTCTAACTCGGTACGCATGGTAGCCTCGTTTTTCATAGAATACTCGTAATAATTCTGTCCGGCAGTATGTAGCTCTTCCTCAATGATGTTGCGATATTCTTGAGGCAGGCTGTTCCAGAAAGTGGTGCTGCAATACAGCCCGTCAGCAAGAGGCATCTGAGCAAGCAAGGAACATTCCTTGACAAGCTCATACGTCTTGGTGCTGTATATCAGGCTAATAGACTGGTCGACGGCATCGATAGTACCGGCGGACAAAGCGCTGACCTGCTCAGAGGAGGGCATAGCCATCGGGCTGGCACCCAGAGAGTTGAAGCAGTCCAGATAAGGCGACGAGCCAGGAACACGCAGCTTCAGACCCTTTATGTCATTAGGGGTCTTGATCGGATTCTTGCCAAGAACGTGTCTCATACCGGCAGTAAAGCTAGTATTTATGCAGTGGATATTTACTTTGTCCAGATTCGCAACAATTTCTTTGAACAAGTCGGTGTCATAGAAACGTACGCACTCCTCGGCGGAATCAAACACGAAACCGGCCTGGATAGCGCAGGCATCGGGATAGTAATCTTCCCACTGGCTAAAGGCGGTTACATACAGCAGTGGCGCGTTACTTCTAATTGCCTCAACGGCATCAGCGGGTGAACCAAGCGTATTATTGGGATAGACCTTCAGATCGACAGCACCTTTGGTGCGTTCAGAAATACGGCCGGCAGCAGCCTTCAATTCGACGTTAACTTGATCCATATCACTATAGGCGTTGGACAAGCTTATGACGATCGTTTTAGCAGTTTCTTTGCTGCTGGTACTGGTTTCGGGAGTGCTGGTGTTGGCAACGGGGGCTTCGGTTTTGGCGCCACAGGCTACAAGACATAGCGACATGATAAGAGCCATTACAAGTGCAAACAACCTTTTCATACAATAAACCTCTCTTCTAATTTTTGTATGTACGCTTGGCCAATGCTTGATAAATAGAAATCCCCCCTTCCTGCTGTTTATCGTTAAGTATATTTCTGATTTTTTTTAGCCTCACGGCGTCATCCAAAACTGGATACCAAACAATTTAATGCAAAAGTAAAGCGAGTGATCTAAAAATGTAGGCGAAGCTAAGGCGGCGTTAGTAAACTTTGCTACAATCACCTTTGCCGCTACAAATAACTATATCATCAAGTTCGGATATTACCTCATCAGATAAGGTATCTAATAGTCCTAGATCCCAAACCATCTGGAGAATAGTATAGCGGGCGCGAACCTCCTTGCAGTACAGAAAAGTTCGCTTGAGCAGGTCATCGTCCACGCCAATTTCGCTGGGCAAGCAGGGGGAATCCAAAGAGCGCAGGATTTCCATGATTTCTTGGGAGGATGGAAGGCTAGCCAACAATGGTACAATTTCGTCCCATTGAGCCTCCATGGTATCGATACGAGCCAGACGGGCCTTAGTCTCGTTCTTTTGGGCCTTGGCTTCCATAGCGATGACACCCTGTGCAGCGGGACCGTAGGCTGCATGGATGGCGTCTTCCCAGGCTGCCTGGTTATATGACTTAGCTGCAACACGCGCAGCGTCGAAATCCACATCAGCCTTGCGCAACTTCTCCACCAGTTTAAGAATAAGTACAGTACCCACACCCACCTGAGTGCCGTGGGGAACAGGGCGCTTGCCAGCCTGTTCAAAAATCATCTCCCAGTAGTGAGACATATGGTGTTCACAGCCGGAAGCGGGACGAGAGTTGCCATATAAGCTCATGGCCACACCGGCCAGAACTAGACCTTCCATGATGTTGCCCAGAATCTCAGGGTCTCGCTCCTTAACATTGTCCGCGCTGGTGAGCACATTCTGGACGCAGCTTTCCACTAATTCCACAATGTTATCACAGTAATGCTCTCTGGTGATGACCTTGGCCAATTTCCAATCACACAGACAAGTGAACTTGCCCAATAAGT
Source organism: Bacillota bacterium (assembly GCA_023456995.1). GTDB lineage: Bacteria > Bacillota > Clostridia > Oscillospirales > Ruminococcaceae > Yanshouia. Next base: position 3,039 of record JAEWNU010000083.1, on the reverse strand, counting down.
CACCTAAACCTGCGGCGATCATGCGATAGGGTGCACCTTTTAGTATCTCTGTGTCACCAATGATGGCGGTAGGTGTCTGGGCATCAAACGTGGTCTTCAGGTGATTAACCTGGATGGCGGCAATACTGGAGGCAAAGCCATCCATGGGAGCGGCGGTAGCCACTGTAAAAAAGGGACAGCCCATCTTAAAGCTGAAGTAACGAGTCATGTCGTTAATTGTGCCAGTGCCTACGGCCACCATCAGGTCACAATCTATAGGCTTATTGATAGTTAACTCACCCAAAGTAGCCTCATCAAAACCTAGGTGAGACAGCTGAATGATCTTATGCCGGACGCTGGCATCCCCCAAAATCTTGGCACATTTCTCGCCGGCAATGCCATAAGTAATGGGGTCGCTGATAAGATACAGGCTCTTGAAGCCCATCGCCTTGACGAGATTAGGAAGATCATTCAGAGCGTTCTTCCCAACCCGAACAGCCCGAAGGGCCGCATAATGTTCTTTGCCACAATCACAATTAAAGCGCTGATCCAGATACGCATTCAAATTCATCGGTTTCTTCGGCATTTTCATATCATTAGACTCCTACATAATGAACGTATCTCTGCCGCGTCAATAAATCAAGTATGAATATAAATCTCAATAGAAAATTGACGCCATCTTCCAATCCTACGTAATTTTTGCCTGAAAATATAATGTACTTGGTATAAAAGCGATATCAGCTCAACCTAATTAATTTGGTAAAACACGAATTGCCACATATGATTACCTTTTCTTTTTGTTTATTATAACTTTGAGGCAAAAGTTCTGCAAACGTAACATTCAAGACGGAATTTTTGTATTATTTCACACCACTCAGTTAAACATTTAGTAAAATAGTAAATAAAATTTATTAAACAATCCCGCCATTCAAAATTCTGAAAACTATCGCCCCTTTTCTCAATATCTGACTTTTAGAAGATATAAACACTACGCAGAGTCATGGTAAACGATTTAGTAAACAATTTATTAGCGAGTGTGATTTTGAAAAACTTTCTCTGTTTTGAACATAAATAAAACCGAGGAACTGTGCAATGTTCCTCGGTTATAATAATAGCTAATGTCCAATCGTTTTTGTTTGAAGTGAATTCCTTTTTCCTCTAGGGCCTGTACTCTTTCGGATAATCAGTTTTGGGAAATACTCTACACGAGTAATTCCGTCTGGACTATCTTCAAGCCCAGAAAGATGATTTCCACCCTCAATCTTCCGAACCAAAATGTCCACAGCCTCACGGCCTGTCTGCCTTGCATAGCTTTCTACTGAAGTTAATGAAATACCCTTATATTTTGAGACGCTTGTGTTGTCGCAACCGCATACCGAATAATCATCAGGAATTCGCTTCCCCGAATCTATGATCGCATCCATAGCACCAATGGCTATCATATCGTTGACCGCAACGAATGCCGTCACATCTTCACTACGTTCAATCAATCGTTTGGCTATTAAATAGCCTAGTTCATATCCTTCAGGTACGACTTTCGCGTCCGCCAATTCCACGTCCGGCGAGCATGCTTTTACGCTTTGAATAGGGTCAAAGTCGTGGGCCTCGTATACAGATCGTAACCCTTCTAATCGACGAATTCGGGTTACCTGTTTTGTCTCGAAAGTGGACGTGATAAAAGCTATTTTTTCATGACCAAGTTTAATCAGATATTCACCGATGATAGCGCCCACACGAAAGCCATCTAACTCAAGAATATCGGCGTTATTATGTATGCCTTTGTCGTAGATATGGATGACAGGCTTTGACCACCCCACTTGTTGCAACAACATATTATTTTCTGTGGGGTAGAGGAAAAACACACCCGCAAAAGGAAATTGATTGCAAATCTGCATAATGCGGGTTTCCTGTGATATCTCCCGGAATGTGTCAAACGCTAACAAGGAGTACCCTAATTCCTTCGCTCTGCGCTGCATTGCCTCCACCATATGCACATAGTATAAGTTTGAAAGTGTCGGTGTAATAGCAACCAATACTTTGTCATCAAGTGCTGCTACTTTGAAGGTCTCATTTCGAACATATCCCAACTCATTACAAGCATCTATAACGCGGCGGCAGGTCTTCTCAGGAAACTTACTACTGCTTTTCCCGTTCAAAATCATTGAAACTGTGGCCGTAGAAACGCCCGCACGTTTGGCCACATCTTTGGCTGTAACTCTTGTTGTTTTAATAGTACCCACCACCTTTGTTTTTGATTATATCTTAAATTTATGGAACAATCAAACCCCTACACGCAGCTTTTTATATAAAGCCAAGTCATTAAATTTTCCAACGATATGGTACTATGGTACAATTCCTGACACTATCCGCAAATGGCGGTTTTAAGTTTTTTCAAAACAACAAGACTATGTTCCCAAAGTGATTTGAATTTATAAGTACTAGTGCAAACTGAGGGCTGATAGTATACCTCTCACCAGTAGTCTAAACCATTCATAAAGATATTTACAGTAGACGCTGACGGTCATGATAGCGACCGGGTGCATTTTCGGGCAGCATAATTTCGGCCGTGAAAGCTGTATAATGCCATGCGCTCCACCTTCTTTGTGTATTCTTAATATCAATGATACATAATGCCAAAGGCAGGTAACAGGTAGTTTGAGCGTAAAAAAAGCAGGAATTCCGGCAGTATTTTCGTCGCGCGGGAGGCCTTGACACTTGAGAAATGAGATAATCAATATGTAATGGTGCTAAACATATCTAAAATAATAGTTGGACTTTACTCTCTCAAGACATCCATTCATTTATCGAGGAGGATTTTGTTGCGTTATAATAGCGTACAAGTTATTGCTTTCCTCCGAACAGAGCCGGCCGGCCCTGCATAACAAAGTAAACGAGCATAGCCCCCATCACGGTTGTTCCGCTCGTTTTTATTATGCGTACATGCCGTTGGCCGCCATATAGTCATAAATCATTTTGCCATAGCTTTACTTTTTCTTTTGAATGTGAGTTAGAATGTTACAGATACACTTTACATATGATCATCCCCCATAGTGCTAATAA
>JAEWNU010000082.1 GCA_023456995.1 Bacillota bacterium | reverse complement strand
AAAGGAGGGAACGCCATGCAGTTTATCGATCTCGGCTTTTTATTTTTGCTGCTTCCAATGTCGGCGGCGGTTTATTACTGCGTTCCCAAAAAATATAAGCCCGCTGTTTTACTGGGCCTTTCGGTCTGTTTTTACTATTTGATGGAGCCTAATTATATCTGGCTGCTGCTAACTGTGATACCCGACTGCCTGCTAATATCGCACATGTGCCGCAGCGCGTCCAAAAGTCAGCTAGATATCGTGTTTTTCAGGCTATGCATCATAAAAAATTTTGGAGTCATGTTGGTTTTCGGCTTAATAAGTCCTTTTTTGCAACAGCGGACAGTGCCAGTCGGTATCATGGTGCTTTCTCTCTCTTTAATTGAATTGATGGTGCTTCAATACCGAAATGCCACTGAAGTTGCGGCACCTGTTAAAACGGCAAGCGGTGCCCTGTTCTTTGCCCGCTACGTTTATGGGCCTGTAGGGGCTACGCGGGACCTAATCACGCAGATTGAGTCGCCCGTGCCGTCGCTTTCTCTCATTACTAAGGGCATTATGCTTCTCATAACCGGTGTCGCAAAGCGGGTGGTGCTTTCCGAACAGTTTTTTGCACTGTTAAAAACCATATCCCGTCTGCCGCCGGAAAAATTTTCAGTCGCGCTTAGCTGGCTGTGTGCGCTGTGCAGTGCGCTGGGGTTTTACTTTTGGCTGTCTGCCTTCAGCGACATCGCCAGAGGCATCGGTTATGTTTTTTCGTTGAAGCTGCCCCGTATGCTATACTATCCGTTTCAGGCTCGCAGCATCCGTGAATATATCTACCGATTGAATATGCCGCTTGAGGACACCGTTTTCCGGCTCGTCTTCCCCCACAACGACCGCAGTACCAACGATGCCCGAGCCTATCTGGTCTCGTTTTTTATGCCAATGCTACTCGGGTTGTGGCTTTCGCCTTCAGAGCGATTTTTGCTGTGGGGCATCTATTTGTCCTGCCTGGTGCTGCTCGACTGGCTGGTTCTTCGACATATCCCTACGCCTCTGGGGCTTGCCGCACGTCTGATCACTTTTGTTATCACACTGCCCGCTTATGTGCTGATGTTACCAACCAAACTAGGCAACCGATACACCCTAATTTCTACCATGTTAGGACTAAGTGGCGCACCGCTTATTAACGATACGGTGATTTATCTTTTCTCTTCAAATTTTGTGCTAATTATCGTGGGCGTGTTGGCGTGCTCGAATATGTTCGACATGCTGGGGCGCGCCACTGAGCAACAGTTCCCACGACTCTGGTGGGTTGGCTCTTCGCTGGCGCATCTGGCACTGCTGGTGGTCGCCACATCCTTTTTGCTTTGGAATGTGAGGTGAGCCCATGGTGACAAAACGTATTATTTCTTGCCTGATGGTCGGGCTGGTTCTGACGATGGGAATTTTCACCGCCACAAAAGCTATCGGCTACGGTTATTTACCATCTTCTATGCAGGCTATTGGCAATTGGGCCGATCACGCTGTTAAGTTGCAGCTCAAAGATCTTAACCGTTTAGAGCAACTGGCACCGGCCATGTTACTGGCCGGTGGTGCCAAAGAGCAGGACGGCATTTTCATTACCAAGAACTATCTACTTGAAAATATAGCACCTGAAAATCCTGCTGTGCTAGAGCAGAACCTGACCGGAATTGAAAATTTTCTAACATCGCATAACATTCCCGCAACTTTCCTTCTTATTCCAACGGCATGCGCCATAAAACAGCAGGAAATTCCCGCACGCGCCGATCTGTACAACCAAAAGGCACTGATTGCAGACTGTTATGCCAGACTTGCAGGGCAGGCTGGAACCGTCGACGCTTACAGCAAGCTGTTTGCAGCCAAGGAACAATACACCTATTTTCGCACCGACTCAAACCTCACAGGGCTTGGTGGCTATTATGTTTATACCGCATTGGCACCGCGCATGGGCTATACGGCGCGCGCGCTCGACCAATTTGAGGTCGAACAACTCTCAAACGACTACTATGGCGCACTTTATCAGCGTTCTAGCTACAAGGGTACCGACCCTGACTTGTTAACGCTTTACCGCTTTTCACGTTATTCTCGGCAATATCAGCTATCGATAACAAACAATGGCGAACGTAAAAACTATTATACGTTGTTCCCCACCCACATGACCTATCTGAATCAACCAAAATCAGTTCTTTTAGGTGGTTTCGGCCAGCGAATGGACATTTCGGTGGTATCACCCTTTGAAGAATCGCTGTTGATCTTTGCGGATGAAACGGCATTATCTTACCTGCCGTTCCTTGTGGTACATTACGGCAACATCACCATGGTCGACCTCAAAAACTGTCCGGACGATATGCTGGCCTCTCTGGTGGCAGAGGACTATGACGAGGTGCTTTTTGCCTTTTCAGTCGATGATTTTATCCATGAGCCTGTTACCGCCCGTGCCGGCTCTTTGCAGTAAACAAATGCATTTAGCTATATAGTATTTTTCCCAATCTTTAGTTACCCAATATGCATCAGGGACCTCGTCGGAGAATATCCAACGAGGTCCCTGGGTTATTATTATAGCTCCGCGCCCGTCAAAAAGTCTGCTGGGTGGTAGATAGCGTTTTCTTTTTCTTTTTGTAACGGTCCTCTTCACTAAAAATACAGCCACAATACTTTTGCATATATAATCCAAGATCACGCGCCTTTTGCTGTCCTTCTTTAAAATAGGGGCGAAAATCACGATATAAGAAGCTTACGCCATATTGTTGGGCTACCTCACTGGCCACCTTGCAGATCAGCTCATGTTTCTGATAGGGACTGATCAACAGTGTCGTGGTAAAGGCATCAAAGCCGTTTTGCGATGCATAGCGCGCAGCCTCTTCAAAGCGCACGCGATAACAATAGCCGCAGCGATCATCAAAATTTGGGAATATCCCCGCAATAAAAGACCGCAGCCCATATTCCCCTTCTAATACCAGATTCAACCCAATGTCCTTGGCATAGTCAACAAGGGTATTTTTTCGCGCCCGATATTCAGTAAAGGGGTGAATATTCGGATTAAACCAAAAGCCGGTCGGCTCAATTCCCTCGTCGCGCAGACTCTCAATACACGCGATTGAGCAGGGCGCGCAACAGATATGCAACAAAGTTTTCATGCGATATATACCTTCCAACCTTTTTGAGTGGCACTATTCGCGGTTACTTGATCAGCGACGAAATCGCTTTAAACTGCGGATGCTCTTTTGAGCCCATGATCTCGAACAGTACCATTTCGGTGCTGACAAACTGAACGCCTTCGCGCTCAGCCCGCATAAAGGCAGCCATCAAGTCAGGCTGGTGACGTGATGCGATGCAGTCGGTTACAAAAATGGGTGAGAGGCCCTTGTCCAAAAGCTGCAGCGCCGTCTGCAAAACACAGATGTGCGCCTCTATGCCGCATATCAAAACCTGCTTACGGCCAAACTGCTCAAGCTGCTCCAGATGACCCATCGCGTCATTGGCACCCAGTGCGCCAAATGCTGTCTTTTCGATGATCGGCGCGCCCTGCGCCGCCCCAGAAATTTCAGGCAGGGTGGCACCCAGGCCTTTGGGGTACTGCTCGGTGATTAGCATCGGGATTTCAAGCAACGAAAGCCCTTTGAGAAGCTTCACCACATTTTTTTGCAGCTCCTCTGTGCCCAACATGGCAGGTATCAGCTTTTCCTGAAAATCAATGACCAGCGCGCAGCAATTGTTTTGTGTCAGTCTCATTTTTACAATTCCTCCTTATATCATACGTTCAGCGGCAGTAACCACATGCAAGGCCAAAACCGAGGTGGTTACAGTCCCCACACCACCCGGCACGGGGGTGACCGCATATACAATCTCTTCAACCTCAGAAGTGCGCACATCGCCACAAATCTTATTATCTTTGCCAACGTGTATACCCACATCCAGCACCACCTGCCCAGGGCTAACCGATTCGGCACCCAACATCCCGGCTTTG
>JAEWNU010000081.1 GCA_023456995.1 Bacillota bacterium | reverse complement strand
GTGTCTCTCGCGACAGCTTAGTTATAATATCATGCTCAGGAAGATATGTCAACAGGTTTTTGCAAAAAACTTGTTCTTTTTTAAATCCTTAGTAAAAAGCCTATTAATACCGCTTTTTATTGACGCTTTAACCCGATTGTGACATAATACCTTACATATTATATATATAGGAGTTCTGACAATGCCGATTAATATTCCTACCACTTTACCTGCAACAAAGGTTTTGGAAGCTGAGAACGTCTTTGTTATGAGTGAGGAGCGTGCACGCAATCAGGACATTCGTCCGCTCCGCATTGTAATACTGAATCTCATGCCGAAAAAGATCGAGACAGAAACGCAATTGCTGCGTCTTCTCGGCAATACACCCATTCAGTCCGATGTCGAATTGCTGCAAATCGGCGGCCATATTCCAAAAAATACGCCAAGTGACCATCTATTTAAATTCTATAAAACCTTTGATGAAATTCGAGAGCAACGTTTTGACGGTTTAATTATCACAGGTGCACCCATAGAAACAATGCCGTTTGCCGAAGTAGATTACTGGAACGAGCTGTGCGAAATCATGGCGTGGTCTTTAACTAACGTGTATTCGACAATGCACATCTGCTGGGGGGCACAGGCCGGGCTTTATTATCACTATGGGATTGACAAAATTGCACTGCCAGAAAAAATGTTTGGCGTGTTTGAGCACACTGTTCTTAACCGAAACCATCGCTTAATGCGCGGTTTTGACGAGATGTTTTGGGTGCCACATTCACGTCATACTACAGTTTCCGAAAGTGATATCCAAAGTGTAGACAGTCTTGAGGTACTCGCCCGCTCGGATGAGGCTGGCGTATACTGCATCGCTGGAAAAGCCGGGCGGCAGTTTTTCATCATGGGCCACAGTGAATATGACCGTGAGACGCTCGCAAATGAATATTTCAGAGATCTCGACAAGGGGCTCGATATCAAGCTGCCCCGTCACTACTTTCCGGGGGATGACCCCACAAAATCGCCGCCGCTTTGCTGGCGCGCGCACTCCAGTTTGCTATTTTCCAATTGGCTTAATTACTTTGTTTATCAGGAGACACCGTTCGACCTGACAAAACTCACCCCGCACAGTAAAGGGGGCAGAAATTAATGAAGGCAGCCATATTCGACATGGATGGAACCCTACTTGATTCTATGGGTATGTGGTACAGCCTCGCACCCTCTTTTTGCAAAAAGTACGGAATTCTGTGGGTGCAGCAGCTCGCCAACGACCTAATTGGTATGGAATTTCCTCAAGCAGCCGAATACTTTACTAACAGATTCCCACAGCTTAATATGACGCCAGACGAGATGATAGCGGTATGGAACGGCATGATACATTTCAGCTATATTAACGAGGTTATCCCGAAGCCCTTTGCGATAGACTATATTAAGAAGCTTAATGAAAAAAATATTCCTTGCGCAGTTGCCACCATGACCAACCATGCTCTTGCTGATGCCGTACTGGCACACCATGGGATTGCTTCACTGGTTCAGACTATTCTTACACCGGAGGATGTTGGTGGCGTCGGTAAGGACCGCCCTGATATTTATCATGAAGCCGCTCAAAGACTGGGAATGCCTGCTGAGCATTGCATTGTGTTTGAGGATACTTTATATGCTATGAAAACAGCAGCAAAGGCGGGGTTTACTGTCTGGGCTATCGATGATCCGCTACAGAAGGAAAAGCAAGAAATTGAAGCCACGTGCCACCGTTATATTTACAGCTTTAAAGAATTACTAGGCGATTAATCTGAATAACTGCGAGGTATCCTTTGAATGAATGATGCTGTATTGCGCATGGCCAGCGTCGCTGACACTCAAGCCCTGCTTGACATTTATGCGCCTTATATCGAAAACACCGCCGTTACTTCTGAAGAAGCGGTTCCATTTTTTGATGAATTTAAAAGCCGGATAACCGATGCGCTGATCAAGCACCCCTATATCGTTTGCGTGATTGATGGTCAGATCGTTGGTTACGCCTACGGGCACAGTTATCGTAGCCGCTCCTCTTATCGTTGGGGTGCCGAGCTTTCGGTGTATGTTTCGGGCGATTGTAAAAGCAGCAGTGTCGGCGTAGCCCTCTACAGCGCGCTAATCGCTATTTTGCGCCTTCAGGGATATCAAACCGTTTATGGAATCGTGATATTACCCAACTTGCCGAGCCAACGTCTGCACGAGTATCTTGGCTTCTCCGCTAAAGGGATTCTGACGAATGCATGCTGCAAGTTGGGAAATTGGCACGACATTATAACCTACGAAAAGCACATTGGCATTTTCCCCCAAAGGCCACTGGAGATTGTCCCCGTAACCAGTTTAGACAATTGGGACATACGAGAAATATTTAATCGATACGCCTCGGTGGTCAGTAACCGCAAAACAATATTGCGGCTCAATAAGAGCCGCAATGGTTTTTGGGTCATCCCTTAATCGGTGTCGCCCGCTAATATAAACTGTTTGAATATTAGAAAAGCCGCCAAGCCAAGCAGTGGAATGTTGGGTTGCTTTTCACCAAGTGACAACATCCCCGCGACAAGCGTCAATATCGCAACTATTCCACCGATAAGGTTAGGGACTATCACCTTTTCGGTATTAAATGCAGCTGCATAAATCAGCCTAAGAATGCTGCCACCGTCCAAGCCCCGCACCGGCAATAAATTAAAAATTGACAGCAACAGGCTGATTTTTGCCAGTCGTGGAGCAAATGGTTTAAGAATCAAAGCAAGAAGGATTCCTGCCAACGGGCCGGCAGCCAAAATAAGCAGCTCCTGACGTAAGCCGGGCAGGCGGCGGTAATATGGTACAATATGTGCACAGCATCCCGTAAGCCGCAGTTGCAAAACGCCGTTCTTGGTGGCCATCAGCGCTATCCAGTGACCTGCCTCGTGAATCAGTGCCGCTAACAATAGGCATAGTGCGTCACCGCCAAAATAAACAGCAGCTGCAATCACCGCGAAAAACCAAAAGTCGCAGGTGATGAGCGGCTTTTTTTCATAGGTCTTTATAAAGCCATCCATCGGGCACACTCCGCCAGAGGATTGGCTGCCTTGCCATTTATAATGAGTTCAAAATGCAGGTGTGGTCCAGTAGAAACGCCACTGTTGCCTACAAAAGCAAGTGTTTCACCCTGCCGTATTCGTATTCCAACCTTGACTGCGACAGCGTTGCAATGGCAATAACGGGTTTGATACCCGCCATGATCCAGCGTAACATAATTGCCGTAAATTTGAGACTCACCTGTCTCCACCACCACGCCGGGCCACGCTGCACCAATAGGTGTATTAAGAGGTGCGGCAAAATCGACCCCTGTATGAAAATCCGGCTTACCGGAGATAGGATGTTTTCTCACGCCAAACGGCGAACTCAATATACCCTGCACTGGAAATCGCATGGGTGCAGACAGCAACGGCGTAATATTGGTGACGCCATCGGGCAGATTATTATCAGTCTGGGGCAAAAGCAATAACTGACCGCCCTGCCCGACCGTTGTGGTCACATCAATTCGCGGGGAACTTCCCACCTGTTTTAAGATAAGCTCAATAATGCTGCGCAATCGAGAAACTTTATCGGATTCAGACACCTTTTGCACCACTGAGAAAACCTCCACCGCCTCGGTTTCTTTAGATATCAGCGTAAAAAATGCCGTTTTAATGCCGGATATTCCCATAATGCTGCTCATTACAAAAGCTGCAGTAATCATCATAGCGCAAAGCATACTTTGCAGCAGTGTCGCAAACATAAATTTGCTTTCTGTCCCGTCACCGCGCGCGGCAGTTCGACGGCGACCCGTTGTGCCCAAAGTGGAATGCATTCTCCGGCCAACCATGTCCACACCCCCTCAAAGAAGGCTATGCACTAAAAAAACAACTTATTCCACCGATTCAGCAAGGTACAGAAATAATGGGACAGCTGCTTTTTTTCGTCCAAGGCAAAATTCCTAGATTTGGGGTTGATTTTTGTATGCTGATGTGCTAATCTAATCACGCTGATCCGTTTGAGCAACAGATGTCCGTGTATCGCTGTCATCGTGCTTTTAGCGGCAGCCGTTAGATTCTCTGGAGAGTCCCGAAAAGGGCGCCGAAGGTGTAAGTTTGCAGTATGCAAGCGATCTCTCAGGCAAAAGGACAGAGTTTGGTATCTCTTTTATTTTTAGATATCACTGTTCTCATTTCTCCGGAAAGTCGAAACGAAAGTTTCGGCTTTATTTTTTTAAACAGGAGGAAAAGAATTATGTTAGCACAAATGGACCAATTTATTGTATGGTTTGATGACCTGGTGTGGGGGCTGCCGCTGATTATATTCATTTTGATCACTGGCATTTATCTCACGGTGCGTCTCAATCTTATACAGCTATTTCACCTGCCCCGAGCACTGCGTTATATGGTTAAAAACGAGGATAGCACCCATGGCGAGGTTACCAGCTTTGGCGCCCTGTGTACCGCTATGTCTGCCACCATCGGCACAGGCAATATCGTCGGCGTTGCCACTGCCATCTATTCCGGCGGCCCCGGCGCGCTGTTCTGGATGTGGATTGCAGCCTTCTTTGGCATGGCCACTAAATACGCTGAAGGCGTACTGGCGATAAAATACCGCCAAATTGCTGCGGATGGGCATGTTCTGGGTGGCCCTTTCTATTACATAGAGCGCGGCATGGGCAGTCAGTGGCGCTGGCTCGCCAAGCTGTTTGCCTTTTTCGGCATGGGTGTGGGTCTGTTTGGTATTGGTACCTTTACGCAGATTAACGGCATTGCCTCAGCAGTTAAAGGCTTTTTTGATGCTGAAAACCGCTATACGGTCACATTGTTCGGTACGCCGTATTCCTGGGCTGTTGTTATCGCCGGCATCGTTGTAACTCTTTGCACCGCTCTGGTTATTTTAGGCGGATTAAAGCGCATCTCGCTGGTTGCGCAGATTATCGTGCCTTTCATGGCTGTCATCTACGTCATTTTCGGCGTCATGCTGCTCGCCTGCAATGCTGATAAAATTCCGAATGCGATAAGCCTCATTATCACTGGCGCCTTTAACCCACAGGCCGTGACTGGCGGCGTGGTTGGCAGCATCGCTATCGCTATGCAAAAGGGCATTGCACGCGGCATCTTCTCGAACGAAGCCGGCCTCGGCTCTGCGCCTATTGCCGCTGCGGCTGCACAGACCAAAGAACCGGTTCGTCAGGGTCTGGTTTCCATGACCGGCACTTTTGTTGATACTATTATTATCTGTACCATTACCGGTCTTTGTATCGTCACCACCGGCACTTGGAACATCGGCTTAAAAGGTGTTGAGATTACCTCACAGGCTTTTCAAGACGGCCTGCCCTTTGACCCGCGTGTCTCCGCCTTTATATTAATGCTCAGTCTGGCTTTCTTCGCCTTTACCACCATTCTCGGCTGGGATTATTACAGTGAGCGCTGCCTCGAGTATCTCTCGAACGGTAATCAAAAAGCCGTGTTGATTTACCGTTATCTTTATATTCTTGCCGTCTTCATTGGCCCGTATATGACTGTCGCCGCCGTCTGGAATATTGCCGATATCTTCAATGGTCTGATGGCCTTCCCTAACCTAATCGCACTACTTGCACTTTCCGGCGTGGTTGCTAAAGAAACACGTGATTATTTCCGCCGCCAAAAGGTAAAATAAGCTTTAAATTAACTAAAAAAGGAACAGGCTACACAGCCTGTTCCTTTTTATATGCCTAATCTCTATTCTGCCAAATAAGTCAGCACAGCCGTCTGTGCTGGCACGTCTGCTGTGATTGCAATGTTATTAGTATCATACATCACAACGTTATTGCACTGCTCAGTAAAACTCTCCAGCGTTCCGATGACCTCATATCCCAGATGCCCATTGCGGTAATGCATTGGGATAACGACACGCGCGCCGATAGCATCAGCCATCATTTTGGCCTGTGTCGCGTCAATTGTGTAAAAGCCGCCAACAGGAATCAACAAAACGTCTACCCCGCGCAATACTGTCAGCTGTTCCCTCGTCAGCTCGCAGCCAATGTCACCCATATGCGCCAGCCGTATCCCCTCGGCCGATACAATGTGAATTTTATTTGTGCCGCGCTTTTCGCCTTGAACTTCGTCATGAAAAGTCGAAATCTCTTGCACAGAAAAAGTTGGTGTACTGCCACTGAGCCTGACCAGCTCGACAGCACTGTGATCTCTATGCTGATGGCTGCAAAGCACTGCATCAGCCGAAAGATTGCGTGGCAGCGGCGCATAGCCAGGAACACGCCCATCCTCATAAGGGTCAAATACCACCGAGCCCTGATTGGTCTCGACCTTGAAACAGGAATGTCCATGCCATGTGATTCTCATTGTCATACCTCTTTTCAGCTTTTGCCCTATTTTAGCATAGATAACTGCTGTAAGACAACCCCGTTGGATCCATCAAGTTGATACACCACACACGTGCGTTATTCTTTTGGTAGCCACAGGAAACAGTGTCACCCCTGCGCCTGTCAATACTTTGCGATAAACCTTACCTTACCTATGCGGTAAATTCTGTCGGTTTTTTGCACAAGAGCTTCGCCTTGCGCTTCAACGTGGTATTTGAGCAGAGGCAGGCAATCAGCTCGAAGTTCACCTCATAAGTATTTATCATCTGCCCACACACAAGTTGAAAGAAGTATCCGTTTATAATTTTTAAAACGACAAAATTATAAAGAATCGGCGCCAAAGCATTTTATCGCTTTTGCAGATTAATACTTCGGATTTACCATCCGCACTAATAAGTGACCCTTTATTCTTATTTTTGCATTCAACATTCTACACGTATTTTTTCTACAAACGATAAGCCGCGAAACCAAGTGGCTTCGCGGCTTATCAACATTTATAAATCTATGAACTTATTTGCTCATAATGAACTTGTCAATTGAGTCAGCAGCAATCTTGCCTGCACCCATTGCCAAGATAACGGTGGCAGCGCCTGTAACAGCGTCACCGCCAGCGTATACACCCGCACGGGTGGTCGCCATATCCTCGGTGCACACGAGGCAACCCTTACGGTTAACTTCGATACCCGGGGTGGTGTTCTTGATCAGCGGGTTGGGCGAGGTGCCAATCGACATAATGACGGTATCAACATCGATAACAAAATTGGAACCCTCTTTTTCAATCGGGCGGCGACGACCGGAAGCATCCGGCTCGCCAAGCGCCATCTCAACACACTCAATGCCAGTAACATGTCCCTTCTCGTCACCGAGAATCTGGACAGGGTTATTGAGCAGCTTGAAAATGATGCCCTCTTCCTTTGCGTGATGCACTTCTTCCGCTCTTGCGGGCAGCTCTTCAAGACCGCGGCGATAAACGATATAGACGTTTTCGGCGCCAAGGCGCTTTGCGCAGCGCGCAGCGTCCATCGCCACGTTACCGCCACCGACAACAGCGACAGAATTGCCGCGGAAGATCGGGGTCATATGGTCGTTGAGATAAGCCTTCATCAGGTTGGTTCTGGTCAGGTATTCGTTAGCCGAATAAACGCCAAGAAGGTTCTCGCCCGGAATGTTCATAAAGCTGGGCAGACCAGCGCCCGAGCCGATGAATACGGCTTCGTAGCCACCCTCAAACAGCTCATCAATCGAAATGGTGCGGCCGACAATGTAGTTGGTTTTCAGGGTAACACCCAACTCGATCAGATTGTCAACCTCTTTCTTGACGATTACCTTCGGCAGACGGAATTCCGGAATGCCGTAGGAAAGAACGCCGCCTGCAACGTGCAGCGCTTCAAAAATTGTAACTTCATAGCCCTTGGCAGCAAGGTCGCCCGCGCAGGCAAGACCCGCAGGGCCGGAACCGACGATCGCAACCTTATGACCGTTGGAGGCAGGCTTTTCGCCAGCGGAGAAATTATGCTCACGTGCATAGTCAGCAACAAAGCGCTCAATACGGCCGATGCCGACCGATTCGCCCTTGATGCCACGAACGCACTTAGCTTCGCACTGAGTCTCCTGCGGGCAGACACGGCCACTGACGGCTGGCAGGCAGTTGGTGGAAAGAATGATGCGGTAAGCCGCCTCAAAATCTTCTTCCGCTACCTTCGCCAAAAACTCAGGGATGCGGACGTTAACAGGACATCCCGCTACGCAGGGCTTGTGTTTACAGT
>JAEWNU010000080.1 GCA_023456995.1 Bacillota bacterium | reverse complement strand
AGCCCGACTGCTGTACCGACAGCAACACCAATTATATTTTGGAAGACGGATACAACGCCGGCGACCAACCAGTAGATTATCAGCAACACGCCACCCTTTTTCAGCAGTGAGAAGCTGGCGCCCAGACCAATCGTTGTAAAGAATGCCAACATAAAGGGAGACTGAAAGGTTGTATTAAAGGTAAAGGAAAAGCTGCGGGTTACATAACCAAGGTAGGTGATAAACATAAACAGGAAGCCACCGACCACCGGCGCCGGGATGCAATACTTATTCAGGAATTTGACTTTACCTTTGACGGCGTAGCCAATCAGTAGTAAAACTGCGGCCATAGCAACCGTCATTACGGCATCTGTGCTAATGTTAAGAACATTGTCGACCATTTCAAAAGTCATTTTTTTTGCCTCCTAAATATAATTTGTGAGTTTAACCTGCGTTTTTTGGCCCGACTTCCTTAACGCCTTCGCCCAAAAGCGTTTTAAAGCTCTTTAGCGTCATTATAGCAACGGGGCATCTGAAAAACGTACAATTTTAAATTAAAAGAAAAACAGGGTTAAAGATAGTATTATATCTATGGAGGTTAAATATAAAAGCGCCAGCCAATAATGAGGATAGAAATGAGGCGGAGGGTCCTTTTTCTTCAATATTGCTTGTTTTTATTACCACAGCATAAGGCGTTTCTCCAAATTAGCACAGAAAATAGATAGATGCGTCGAAAAAACGTACAATTGTGCGATGTTGCCCTTTTACGGTTATGTTACATCCGCTTTCTGCTGCTTATTTGAGGCGAATATAGTCTAAAAGGCTGAGACTGAAAGCGTATTCAGACCCGGCCTTAACCGTGACTTTATTTGGTAGATTTATTCTGTAAGTAAAATTGGACAAAGCCCTCCAACGTAAAATCGTCAAGCTGGGATAGATCGTCCTTAATTAAATGAAAAAAGCAGCCTGGAATTTCTCCAGCCTTTAAATTTTTACGTACACAAGGGTCACAGCCCAGGCTGTGGTTGCAGGGGTTCAATTTACAGTCCGTGTCCTGGCAGGTGCAAAAATGCTTCTGTGTGGTCATATTGCTCATCCTTTACGAGTTAGATTTAACTTTTATGGTAGCAGTATCCGCGTGGTTTTATTGGCATTAAAACGCCCTGAGTTATCAAGGGCGTTGGAAAAGCAAATCGGAGTATTTTGAAAGAGCCTGTTCTAGCTCGGCTAAGCTTATGAATCCAGCCTCACGCAAGGACTCTTTGCCCATCACAAACAATATCAGGGCAGGAACGGTAAAAATACCACAGGCCGCCGCTAACTCAGGCGCATCGGAGAGCTCAGCCCGAACGGCTTTCACATGCGGATATTTTAACAACAGCATCAATAACCTTGGTAATATGCTTTTGCATACGCCGCAACTTTCGCTGCTAAAATAGACCAGCATCATCTCATTCTCGTTTTTTAACGTGTCAATTTGTGGTAATGTATACACTGTTTCCATCGCTTTCACACAATCGCCTTCCTAATAATTAAATAGTGCTGTATTTACATCCATAATAATTTTGTAGAGCATTCAAAGTCAAGCAGTGCAGAAACTGCAAACACAAAGGAAAAATGTTGATCATTGAAACCTATTGTCTAAATAGCATTTACAGTGCACGCCGATATTGATAGAATAGGAGTATAATATGCTATGAAAGGATAGAATATCGTGCTTTGGAAAGACAAATATGCATTGGGTGTTCCCGTTGTGGATACACAGCACAAGGAGCTGTTTCAGCGTGTTGAATCGTTCGTAAAAACGCTGCGTTCCCCCTCAGCTTGGGAAGAAAAAGTTTTGCGCGTCAATGAAACACTAGAATTTATGAAGGCCTATGTGGTCGAGCATTTCAACGATGAAGAAGCCTATCAGCTGCGCATCGGCTACCCTGGTTATCAGTCTCACAAAAAAGTGCATGATGATATGGTCGCCTATGTGTTGGCGGTTTCGGCTCAGTATGAACACAGCGGCTATGATGAAAAGCTGATGCAGCAGTTTGCGGGCAAGCTTTTGGCCTGGCTGATCAACCATGTGGCAGCTGAGGATCAGCGCATTGCCGACTATGCCATTGCAAAGGGGGTATCCGGCAATGCAAACTAAATGCTATGTGCCGTTTTTACAGGCGACTTGCAATGTATTTGAGCTGATGCTGGACCTTTCGGATATCAGCGACCGCCCGGCTGAGTGTTTTAAGTGCGAGGAAGAACTGGACATTTCAATTGAAATTGTCGGCGATCTGGTCGGTGAGGTTGTTTACCGCTTCCCACATGAGACCTCATTGAAGATTGTGAATATTATGAGCGGCATGGAGATGCAGCTGGTGGATGACTTTGTCATATCGGCCATATCGGAGATATCAAACATTATCAGCGGTAACGTGCTTACCATGTTGGCAGGAGAAGATCTAGTCTGTGACATTCGTCCGCCCAAGTTGAAAAAAGGCGATGACAGCAAGGAATATGCGATGCGCAACGATTGTTGCATCTCAACCCCGGCGGGGGATGTTTGCCTGGAGATACGCCTAAATTCTAATAAGCAATTGCAACAAGCTTAGCATGCGGCTGCTGGTTTTACATAAGTCAAACACGGCCTCACGCTCTTAGGGTTAACTTTATTCTTTTGTAAAAATAGAATGGATTTATGGTTTAAAGCCCCGGTCTACGTGCAAGCGCCAGCCGGGGCTTTGACGTTTGGCAGTAATGTCTAAGTCATTGCTGCTGGGTGATGTTTAAACTGCCTCATGGAAGGTTCGCATAATCACTTCCTGCTGCTGTTCGCGGGTCAAGCGGTTGAAGTTGACGGCATAGCCCGAAACGCGGATGGTCAGGGTGGGGTATTTATCAGGGTTGTTCATCGCATCAACCAAAATGTCGCGGCTCATGACGTTGACATTAAGATGGTGGGCACCCTGTGCAAAATAGCCGTCTAGAATATGCGTAAGGTTTTCGGTGCGTTGTGCGGTATCCTTGCCAAGTGCCTCTGGGACGATGGAAAAGGTGTTTGAAACGCCGTCCTGACAAATATCCCGATACGGAATTTTCGCGACCGAATTTAAGGAGGCAAGCGCACCGTTTTCGTCGCGGCCGTGCATGGGGTTTGCGCCGGGGGCGAGCGGTTCGCCAAATTTGCGTCCGTCGGGCGTGCTGCCGGTCTTTTTACCATACATGACATTGCTCGTGATGGTCAATGCAGACAGTGTGTGCTTAGCCTGACGATAAATCGGGTGCTTTTTTAGCGCGTTAGAGAAATATGTGACAATATGAACGGCGATGTCATCCGCACGGTCATCATCATTGCCATATTTCGGGAAGTCGCCCTCTACCCGAAAATCGACCGTCATGCCATGCTCGTCCCGAATGGGCGTCACCTTGGCGTATTTAATGGCCGAAAGTGAATCGGCCGCCACCGAAATACCCGCGATGCCAAAGGCAGTCAATCGCTCGACTGTGATATCGTGCAACGCCATCTGGCTGGCCTCGTAGGCGTATTTATCGTGCATGTAGTGAATGATGTTAATGGTGTCCACATAAAGCTCCGCCACATAATCAAGCACTTTTTTGTAACGGTCCATCACTTCGTTATAATCAAGAACACCTTCGCCAACCGGTGCGATCCCCGGGACAACCGGCGTTTTCTTCAGCTCGTCCACGCCGCCGTTAATGGCCATGAGCAGTGATTTTGCAATGTTTGCTCTCGCGCCGAAGAACTGTGTCTGCTTGCCCACACGCATGGCAGAAACGCAGCAGGAAATCGCGTAGTCGTCGCCGTAAACCGGACGCATAATGTCGTCGTTTTCATACTGAATCGAATCGGTTTCAATACTCATCTTGGTGCAATAGGCCTTAAAAGCGGGGGGCAGATCGCGGCTCCAGAGTACCGTCATATTCGGCTCGGGGGCAGTGCCAAGATTCGCCAGTGTATGTAGATAGCGCATCGACGTTTTGGTAACCAGTGGTCTGCCGTTAATCCCAACGCCACCGATTGCTTCGGTGATCCAGGTGGGGTCACCGCCGAACAGCTCGTTATATTCCGGCGTCCTCAAGTGGCGCACCAGCCGCAGCTTAATAATGAACTGATCAATTAGCTCCTGCGCCTGCTGCTCGGTAAGAACGCCGTTTTTTAAGTCTCTCTCAATATAAATATCCAAGAAGGTTGAAGTGCGGCCAAGCGAGGTAGCCGCGCCATTATTTTCCTTGACGCCTGCCAAATAAGCCATGTATAGAGACTGGACAGCTTCCTGTGCGTTTTGTGCCGGCCGGCTGATATCGACACCATATTTTGCGGCCATTGACTTCATCTGGTTTAAAGCACGTATCTGCATGCTGATTTCTTCGCGGGTGCGGATACGCTCGTCGGTCATTGGACCGTCGAAGGCGGTAAGGTCTTTCTTACGCTGTTCAATCAGAAAATCGATGCCGTAAAGCGGTACACGTCGATAATCACCGATGACGCGACCACGGCCGTAGGCGTCGGGAAGGCCGGTGAGCAGACCCACGTGCCGCGCGACCTTTGTCCGTTCTGGATAAGCATCAAAAACCCCTTCGTTATGCGTTTTGCGGTAGGAATGAAAGTCCTGCTCGACCGTGGGGTCAAGTTCATAACCGTACTGTGCCAGCGCGCTGGTCGCCATCTTTAGGCCGCCGTAGAGGTTGACAATCCGCTTTAAGGGCGCGTCGGTTTGAAGGCCGACAATCACCTCGTTGTCTCTATCGATGTAACCGGGCGCAAAATTATCGATGCCGGAGATGGTTTTGGTCTCAACGTCCAAAATGCCTTTTTTTATTTCCTTCACAATCAACTCGTGGCATTTTTCCCAAACGGCTTGGGTTTTCTCGGTGGGGCCTGCTAAAAACGCATCATCCCCCTCGTAAAGCGTATAATTTTTCTGAATAAAGTTTCGTACGTCGATTTCGTCCGTCCAAAGTCCTTCGTTAAAGGCCTGCCATGCAGAATTGGTCATCATGTTTGGTTCCTTTCTCGGTAAAAATGGTTTCGCTTAACATTTGCTGTAGCTTTTGTGTTTGGCTCTTGTCCATGGGGCTAGTGCCCTGCAATGGACATCTAAAGCCCATCTGAGCATATTTATGGTTGCCGAGGGTGTGATAAGGGAGCAGCTCGACTTTTTGGATGTTGGATATACCGTGTAGATATTGCCCAAGCGCTTGGATATGCGCTACGGAGTCGGTCAGACCCGGCACAACGACATGGCGAACCCAAAGAGGTGTGCCGCTATCGACCACGGCCTTTAGAAAGGCGTTTGGAATCGCAATATTGCCACCGGTCAGCGCGGCGTAGCCCTCAGGATGGTGGTGCTTAACATCAAAAATAACGAGGTCGGTATAAGTTAACAGCGCGCCATAGTTG
The DNA here is from genome assembly GCA_023456995.1 of Bacillota bacterium. GTDB lineage: Bacteria > Bacillota > Clostridia > Oscillospirales > Ruminococcaceae > Yanshouia. The sequence goes on along the minus strand of JAEWNU010000080.1, from coordinate 1,288 downwards.
CCGTCACCGTAACCGGCAGTATCCAGACAGGTGGAGATGTTTTCTTGTTTGCAGGCACGAAACAACGCTGTCAAAAATTCCGCTTGCAACAATGGCTCACCACCCGAGCAGGTGACACCGCCTGTTCCGCCGTAGTAAGGGCGGTAGCGTTTGAGCAGTTTCACAAGCTGCTGGACTTCCATTTCTTTGCCTGAATCCATTTGCCAGGTATCCGGATTGTGGCAATATTGGCACCGCAGTCGGCATCCCTGGAAAAACAGCACCGTTCGAATGCCGGGACCATCCACAAGCCCCATGGTTTCGATAGAGTGGATTCTACCCGTTAGCATATTCTCACCACTTTCTGATTTTAGGCAATAGAAAAAGCCGGCAATCTGGGCGTAAATTGCCCAGACGGTCGGCTTCAATGATTATATTTCATGTGGTTATATCCACTTTTTCCGTCAGTAATATAATCTGTGGTCAAATCTTAACATGATGCTTATTTTTTGTCAATTAACACTTCTTGCTATCCTTTTGGTTGTCATACGTTGAAATTTAGGGTATGCTGCATAAAAGTCGGACGAAGTTATTGGTATAACAACTATTTTGTTGGAATCGATCGCTTGTAAATTTCAGATGCAGTATGACTGCCCTCCGAAGGCGTTGGACTTTAGGGGGATCGAACGCTTGATACGGTAAGTTTCCGGTGGTCAGATTGACAGCCCAAAACGTAGATGGTACTATCTTATTAAAAAATACGTCAGGCAGCCGCCAGACATGTAATTTTGGGCATAACTATTATAAAAGGGGTTGTTTTTGTGGTCGATGTGGTGCATACGGTGGTATTCTCTTATGAACAGGGGGGCGGCAATCCCTGCCCGGTGGTTCTGGGTGCAGAACATTATTCAACAGAAGAAATGCAGGCTATGTCTAAAGCATTCATGCAGGAAACAGCCTTTGTTTGCCCGCCTGCTGACCCTGAATGCGATTTTAAGCTGCGCTATTTTGTACCCTTTCATGAGATGGGCATGTGTGTGCACGCCACCATTGGCTGTGCGACGGTACTAGTGCGAAAGGGTATGGCCAAAAAGAGCCCCATACGGTTTGAAACCCAGTTGGGTATGGTTAGTGTCGAATGGACGCGGCGGGGCGAGGAGATTGATGTCGCCGTTGCGCAGTTTTTACCAACTTTTTCGGATAAGAACCCAGCGGCTCAGGAAGTCTGCAAAGCGTTGGGCATCAGTGCTGAGGCGTTGGGGCCATATCCGATACAATCGGTGGCAACCTCGCGCCAAAAATTGATGGT